>CATPBN010000112.1 GCA_955652635.1 uncultured Gemmatimonadaceae bacterium | reverse complement strand
GACGCGCAGGCGCAGGCCATTCGCAGCGGCAATTCAAAGTTCCCCTTCAACTTCACCAAGTCGCCTCGTTCGTTCAGCGCGACACTTTCACTTCCGCTGTTCGATGGCTTTGCGCGCGAGCAGCGCGTGCAGGAAGCGATGGCGAACCGTTCGGATGCGCGCTATAGCGTCAGATCTAAAGAGCTGGCGCTGACCGCCGACGTCACCGCGGCGTACCTGATCGTGAGCACGGCGGAGAAGACGGTGGTGCTGCAGGAGCAGAACGCCGCCAAGGCGAGGCAGGAGCTGAAGCTGGTGCAGGACCGCTACAAGATCGGGGCGACGACATTCGTCGACCTGGCCGAGGCGCGCGCGACTTACGAGCGCGCCGAGAGCGATAGAATCAATTCTGTTTACGACTATCACAAGGCCTTCGCCGTTCTCGAGAGCGCCGTTGGTCATCCCCTTCGTTAATCGGATTCACAAATGAAGAAACGCACCAAATGGTCAGTTGTCGGCGTGATCGGTCTAGCGATCGTCATCATCGGCGTCACAAGCGCGATGAAGGGTCGGAACAAGGCGACCGAAGTCCGCATTGAGAAAGTCCAGAGGCGCGACCTCGTGGCTTCCGTGACCGCCAGCGGGCAGGTTCAGCCGCACACCAAAGTCAACATCAGCGCCGACATCAGCGGGCGCATCGTTCGTCTGGCGGTCAAGGACGGCCAGATGGTCACCAAGGGTCAATTTCTTCTTGAGATCGATCCCTCGCAGTACCGTGCCAACGTCGAGAGAGCGTCTGCCGCCGTCGCGTCCGCCAGGTCGCAGTCTGCCCAGGCGAAGCCGGCGCTCGCCCAGGCCCAGCGCAATTTCGACCGCCTGATGGCGCTCAAAAAAGCGAATCCGACGCTCGTATCCGACGAGCAGATCGAGCAGCTCCGGACGCAGGTGGAAGTGGCTCAGGCCCAGCTCGAAGCAGCGAACCACTCGATCGATCAGGCGACGGCTTCCCTTCGTGACGCCCAGTCCAGTCTAAGCAAGACCATAATCCTCGCTCCGATGAGCGGACGCGTCACGCGTCTTAGCGTCGAAGAAGGCGAGACCGCGATCCAGGGGACCTTCAACAAGGACGCGGCGCAGATGCTGACGATCAGCGACATGAGCGTGCTGGAGACCAAGGTGAAGGTCGACGAGACCGACGTGTCGCGAATCAAGATCGGCGACTCCACGGTGATCCAGCTCGACGCGCTTCCCGACACGACCTTCATCGGCCGGGTGTCGGAGATCTCGAACAGCTCGGTGAAGGGTGCGAGCACTGGGGGCACCGGCGGCTCGACCGACCAAGCCATCGACTACGAGGTGACCGTCCAGCTGCTCAACGCACCCGCCGAAACGCGTCCCGATTTCTCGTCCACCGCGAAGATCATCACGTCGACCAGAAACAACGTCCTGTCGATTCCGATCATCGCGCTCACCGTCCGCGAGGACAGCGTCAAGCCCGATACCGCTCTCACGCTTGCCAAGAAAGCGCCCGCGAAGCAGGTCGGAAAGCGCGATGTCGAGGGTGTGTTCGTGGTCGGCGCGAACAACAAAGTCACATTCCGCCCCGTAAAGGTTGGTATCGCGGGTGAGAAGTACTTCGAGGTGCTCTCGGGCCTGAAGGAAGGCGAGAACATCGTCGGCGGTACCTATCAGGCAATCCGCGAGCTCAAGGACGGCGCAACGGTGCGCGCAGTGAAGGAACAACCGAAAAAGCCCGGCGAGCCGGCGAAGACATAATGCAGACAACCGACGAAATCCCGCTCAGCACCACCGCTGAGCGGCAGGTGATTGCGGCCGAGACCGGCGCCGCGCCGGACAAGGATTGGGTCATCGTAACACGCGGGTTGAAGCGCGACTACGACATAGGTGGCGAGGTCGTTCACGCCCTGCGCGGAGTCGACATCGCGATCCGCCGGAACGAGTACGTTGCGATCATGGGACCGTCAGGGTCGGGAAAGTCGACGCTCATGAACCTGATCGGGTGCCTCGACACGCCGACCGCCGGCGAATACTGGCTCAGCGGCGCTCTGGTTTCCGATAAGGATGAGGACGAGCTCGCGCGCGTGAGAAATCGCGAGATCGGCTTCGTGTTCCAGACATTCAATCTCCTTCCTCGCGCTACGGCACTTCACAACGTCGAGCTTCCGCTCGTTTACGCGGGTGTCGGCTCGGAGGAGCGTAGGAGGCGCGCAATCGAAGCGCTCGAGCGAGTGCAGCTCGGAGACCGAATTCAGCACCGGCCGAACGAGCTGTCGGGCGGCCAGCGCCAACGCGTCGCAATCGCGCGCGCACTGGTGAATCAACCGTCGATTCTCCTTGCCGACGAGCCCACGGGCAACCTGGACTCCACGACCTCAGAAGAAATCATGCGCGTGTTCGAGGGCCTGGCCGAGCAGGGCCAGACTGTCATCATGGTGACCCACGAGTCGGACATCGCGGCCCACGCGCGGCGTGTGATCGTCCTGCGCGACGGCAAGGTCGCGAGCGACGACAAGCGCGCAACTTTCATCAAATCAGCCGGAATCGCCCCGCCAGACCTGACCAGGAAGGGCTGACGTGCCGTTCGTCGAGGCGGTCTGGCTGGCTCTGGCGCAGATCCGCGTCCAGAAGCTGAAAAGCTTTTTCACACTGCTCGGCGTTTGTATCGGCGTGATGTTCCTCATTGCCGTCATCTCCATCGTCCAGGGCATGAGCAACTACATGGAGAACGACTTCGCCGCCAAGATGCTCGGCGTGAACACGTTCACGTTGCGCCGCTTCCCGTGGTTCGGTGATGGCGCAGGCTCCGAGGAAGAATGGCGCACGTGGCTCCGCCGGCCGCGCATTTATCATACGGATCTCGCCCTCGTCGGGAGCGTGCTGCCACCCGGATCGAGGATCGCCGTAGAGAGCCAGGAATACCTCCAGGCGCAGTCACAGTGGGCGCGCCCCAAGCAGGTCGAGGCGCACGCGATCGACGGCGACTACTTCACGATCAAGAAATACGACGTTCGCCTGGGACGAGCATTCACTTCGCAGGAATCAACGCTGGGCGCACCCGTCGTCGTAATCGGAGACGAGGTCGCCAAGTACTTCTTCCCCGATTTGGACCCGCTCGGGCGCCAGCTTCGGATGAAGGGTATGCCTTACACCGTCATCGGAGTGCTCGAGAAGCAAGGCTCGGTGTTCGGACTATCCCTCGATCGCGTCGCCATCGCGCCCTACAACTCGCCGCTCCACCACTTCACCAATCCGCGGGGCGACGTGGACGGCATCATGGTGCAGGCTCCGACTCCACTGGCTATGGGCGAGGCGATGGAGTCGGTGCGTGAAGTGATGCGCGGACGGCGCAAGCTCCACCCCGGGGACCCCGATAATTTCTTCATGGAGACTTCGGCCAGCGCGCTCGCGTTCATGGACAAGCTGAAGGCGATCATGACAATGGCCGGCACGGCATTCCCCGCGATCGGACTGATCGTCGGCGGTATGGTGATCATGAACATCATGCTCGTTGCCGTCGCGGAGCGGACCCGTGAGATCGGCATCAGGAAGTCGCTCGGGGCGAGGCGTCGCGACATCATGCGGCAGTTCCTGGTCGAGGCCGCTACGCTCAGCACGCTCGGCGCGATAATCGGCATTCTGCTCGGCATCGCGATCGCCAAGATCGTGGAGTGGAAAACACCCTTGCCCGCGGCCATCGCGCCGTGGTCGATCGTGGTGGCGACGCTGCTGGGAACGGTGGTGGGAATCGTCTCCGGTGTCTACCCGGCACGACGCGCGGCGTCGCTCGATCCGATCGAAGCCCTGAGAAAGGAATAGCAATGCGGATCGCGCAAAGAGTCTTCAACGCATTCGAGGGCGTCGGGATGGCGCTCGACGCCATCCGTTCGAACAAGGTGCGCGCAGCCCTCACGATCATGGGTGTCGCTATCGGAGTGTTCGTCGTCGTCGCGATGTCGTCAGTCGTGCGCGGAATCAACGAAAGCTTTGCTAAAGATCTCGAAGCGGCGGGCCCGACCTCCTTTTACATCTATCGCCGGCCAATCGGCGGCTTCCAGGCTTGCGATGGCTCCGACGAGACCTGCCCCGAGCGTCGAAATCCAGCGCTTACAATCGACGACGCGACCGCCATCGAGCGTCTCCCTTCGATCAAAGCGGTAACCGCACACCTCGGCGCGGGCGCCAAGTTCACCTACAAGGACAAACAGGTGAGCACGGGGATGGAGATCTACACGCCGAACTGGGTGGATGTCGATGGCGGGGACATTTATCCCGGACGCAGCTTCACCTACGCCGAGAACACGACTGCCTCACGAGTCATAATCGTGAATCAGAAGCTGGCAGACCGTTTGTTCGGCACGTCTGACCCAATCGACAAGATGATCAACGTCGATGGAGTCGCGTTCCAGGTGATCGGCGTATACCACTACACTGCGAGCCCGATGGGGACGCCGACGTCCGCGGGCGGCGGCGACCAGGCGAAGGCGATTGTTCCGTTCGAGTCGGCACGGCGCAGTCTCAATCCGTGGATGCGCGGCGTCGACCTCATCGTAAAGCCGCAGCCCGGGGTGACAACTGAAGAAGCGACCGACGACGTGACCGCGCTTCTGCGCGCGCGGCGCGGGCTCCGAGCGACCGCGAAGAACAACTTCGAGATCATCACACAGGATCGCCTGATGGGGATCTACAACAAGCTCTTCGGCACCTTCTTCGTGGTGGGTCTCGCGTTGTCGTCGGTGGGGCTTCTCGTTGGAGGCGTCGGCGTGGTCGCGATCATGATGATCAGCGTCACCGAGCGCACCCGCGAGATCGGCGT
>CATPBN010000111.1 GCA_955652635.1 uncultured Gemmatimonadaceae bacterium | reverse complement strand
TTGTCCATTCGGCCGGGATGATTTCGTCGAGCACGCGATGTGCGGGCCTGATCAACTTCGACGTTCGAGTTGCCGTGTCCATCCAGAGGGCGATATGAAGATGCTCATGATCGGGGCCGCAAAACCGTTGGCGCTATGTTCCTTGGCGCTCGCCGTATTCGCGTGCAGGCGCAGCGCGGATTCAAAGCAGGACAGCACACAGGTCACCCAGACTGTCCAGGCGCCCAACCCCGATGCCCCAATTATGGTCAGAGGAACGGTCGCCAGCGTCTCGACGAATCAACTCGTCATCAAGTCAGACACCGGCGCGGTGACAGTCGCGATGACGCAGCCTTTTCACCTGTATATCCGGGCGCCCAGTGATCTTTCTCACGTCAAGGAGAGCTCGTTCATTGGTGTGACGACCGTGAAACAGCCCGACGGTTCGGAGCGAGCGACTGAGATTCACGTTTTCCCGGAAGAGCTGCGAGGTGTAGGCGAAGGAAGTCGAATGATGGCGCCCAATGCTAGCGCTGCCGCCAGCCGAATGACGAACGGCAACGTGTCAGCATCGCGCATGACCAATGGGACGGCGTCGCAGTCGCGGATGTCGAACGGCAACGTAAGCAGCACCAACGGGTCGAGCCTCCTCGTGCAATACGCGGGCGGTTCTCAGAACGTGACGGTGCCGCCGAATACGCCCGTGACCGAGTTAAAGCTTACCTCGAAAAATGTGGGCGTCGGGAATCAAGTGGCCGTGTTGGCAAAGAAAACTGCGGACGGATCCCTCACGGCAAACAAGGCCATATCGACGGCGAAGTAGGATGGAACTGCCTCACGGTCCTCAATCACTCGTCATGATGAACAGCGGTGCGCCGTCGAACTCGTAGATCGGCCGCAAGCGCTGCGTGTTGTAATACTTCTTGACGTCGACGACTTTCTTTTCCGACGTCACGCTCGTGATGGGAACGCTGTCGTAAAAGCCCTTGTGAACACTCACGAGACGGCCGAATTCCTTCTTCATTATCAGGGCGAGCGCGAGATTGCCGAACGCCATGGGCACGATCGAGTCGAGCGCATCCGGATCACCCGAGCGAACGAGATAACCGAGGCGCTGGTTGACGACGTCGATACGGCGGCCGTTGTTGTATTTGGGTGAGTACTCCTTGAGCGCGGCCGCGACCTTGTCACCGATCCCGCCGAGCTTGCGGTGTCCGAACATGTCCATCTCTTCGCTCTCGAAGCTCATCCCTTCGTGCGTCTTGAGATTCGCTCCCTCGGAGACGAGCGCCACAGAGTACTTGCTGGGATTCCTGTTGTGGTCGTAGACCATCAGCTCGGTGAGATGCTCGACGTCGGCCGCATACTCGGGAATGAGGCAGCGATCGGCTGCCCCGGCCATGGTCGGCAGGAGTGCCGTGAAGCCGGCGTATCTGCCGAAGACCTCGATCACGAGAAATCGCTCGTGTGACCCGGCCGATGTGCGCAACCGGTGCGTGAGCTCGATCGTGCGCGTGACGCAGGTGCTGAACCCGATGCAGTAGTCCGTGCCGTACACGTCGTTGTCCATCGTCTTGGGGATGGCGACGACGTTCACTCCTTCGTCGTGCAGACGTTTGCCGTAGCTGAGCGTGTCGTCGCCTCCGATCGGGATCAATACGTCGACCCCGATGTGCTCGAGGTTCTTGAGCACGTCCTTCGTGACGTCGTTGATTGGCTCGTTGTAGCCGGTGAGATGCGCCGGCATTCGAGCGCGCGGCAGATGGCTCGGCCGCGTTCGAGAGGTATGCAGGAATGTGCCGCCGGTGCGGCCGGCGCGATTCACTTCGGCCTCCGAGAGCTCCTGCACACATTCGGAGTTGTCGGCGCCGTCGTCCCGGTTGTAGTCGACAACTCCAGCCCACCCGCGCCGAATGCCGACAACGCGGTAACCTTCGCGCAACGCGCGGATCGTGATGGCCCTGATCGCCGGATTGAGACCGGGGACGTCGCCGCCGCCGGTGAGAATCGCGATTGTCTTATTGCTCGTCATGCGCCCAAAGTTATCGCAAAGGCAGGTCGTTTATCAAAGCAGGCTACCGAACGTTACAACTGACAAGCACTTTTCGGAAACGACTTCATGAAAACTGTTGTTACAGGGGGATCATGACGGACGTGGCGAGAGAGGGCCTCGGTGGCCGCCGGGCGCGCATCGAATCGGTTGACGTCCTCCGCGGCGTGATCATGATCCTCATGGCGCTCGATCACACCCGCGACTTCTTCGGCATCCCCGGGCAGAATCCCACAGATCTGACCAGCGCCACGCCCGCGTTGTTCCTCACGCGTTGGATCACGCACTTCTGTGCGCCAGTGTTCTTTTTGCTCACCGGCACCGGCGCGTACCTCTCGCTCAAGCGGAAATCTCCGGGCGAGCTGTCCCGATTCCTTCTTACACGTGGGGTCTGGCTGATCTTTCTCGAGGTCGTGGTGGTTCGGTGCTTAGCCTACCAGTTCAATGTTGACTATCGGGTGACGATGCTGCTCGTTCTGTGGGCGCTTGGCTGGGCGATGATCACTCTCTCAGCGCTCGTTCGCCTGCCGCCGTTCGTCGTCACGGCATTCGGCGTCCTCACGATCGTGGGTCATAATCTCTTCGACTCCGTGAAATCGGGGAGCCCGCTGTGGTCCATCGTGCATTCACCGGGGTTCGTCCTGAACACGCCGAACCATGTGGTGTTTGCGGCCTATCCGCTCATTCCCTGGATCGGTGTTACCGCGGTGGGATACGGACTCGGACAGATTTATAGCTGGGACGCAGATCGTCGACGGGCATTTCTCCTGCGACTGGGACTTGCCCTGAGTCTGGCGTTTCTCTTGACTCGCGGTCTGAATATTTATGGCGACCCATCGCGCTGGATGCGACAGATGGCAGGAGTGTTCACTGTGCTCTCGTTCCTGAACACAACCAAGTACCCGCCGTCGCTCTTGTTCTTGCTGATGACGGCCGGTCCGGCGATGATCTTTCTTTGGTCGGTGGATCGTCGGATGCCACGAGTCCTTCGACCTGCGCTCGTGATCGGGAAGGTACCGCTGTTCTATTACGTGCTGCACTTTTCACTGATACACGTCCTTGCCGTCGTCACCTGTTATGTGCGGTATGGAACGGCGCATTGGATGTTCGAGTCACCGGACCTCGCGCACTATCCTTTCAGCCCCCCGCCCGGCTGGGGATACTCGCTAGGAGTCGTCTACCTGATTTGGGCATTCGTCGTCGTTGCGATGTATCCGCTCTGCCGATGGTACGCGGCGCTCAAGCAGCGGCGGAGCGATACGTGGCTGAGTTATCTATGAGCACTTTGGATCTACGCGAGACACGAGGGTTACGGGCTGTGCTTTCAATGGGACTCCTGTACCTTGTCGCCGGTCTCGTCTTCGCGGGGCTCGCCAGATCGGCTGCGTCGAATCAGGTACGAGTGGCGTGGCGGCTTGGCGCCTGGGTGCTCAGCGCCGCCGGGTTCGCGGCGCACATTGGTTATGAGCAGGTACGGTTACGTAGCTACCCTCGGACGACAGCGTCACACGCATCGTTGGCTGTTGGCCTCGGGGCATTCGCGCTTGCGGTCGCAGCAAGGCTTCGTTCGCAACATTTTCCCGCCTTCGCCCTCGTACTATGGCCCGTCGTGACCGCGCTACCCGCGTTTGTCGTCGCACTAGCCGCGGCCGCGGTGATCTCCCGAGCGCGGCGCGGAGACCAGCCCGATTCGACGGCGTAACGGCAACCCTTAACCCAGTCGTCATGTCACCCATTCTCGCCGAGCTGTTCGGCACCGCAATCCTGATCGTGCTCGGCGATGGCGTCGTCGCCAACGTCGTGCTCCAGCGCACGAAGGGGCACAACTCCGGCTGGATCGTCATCACGGCCGGCTGGGCGCTAGCCGTCACGATCGCCGTCTACTGCGTGAACAGCATCAGCGGCGCGCACCTGAATCCCGCGGTCACGATTGCGCTCGCCTCCATCGGGGCTTTCGATTGGGCCAAGGTTCCCATGTACATTGCCGCACAGATAGCCGGTGGGTTCCTTGGCGGCGTCATCGTCTGGCTCGCATATCTGCCGCATTGGAAGGCGACGCCGGATCCGGAGAGCAAGCTCGCAGTGTTCTCCACGACGCCCGCGATCCGACAGCCTGGCGCCAATCTCCTGTCAGAGATCATCGGCGGATTCGCCCTGGTATTTGCGATCCTCGCGGTGTTGTCGCCCGGCAACTTCGTGCCCGGCTCGGACCTCGCAAAGGGATTCGGCCCGGTGCTCGTCGGCGTGATCGTGATGGCGATCGGCCTCTCGCTCGGTGGTCCAACCGGCTACGCGATCAATCCCGCGCGCGACCTCGGGCCGCGCATCGCCCACGCCGTGCTACCGATCGCCGGCAAAGGAAGCTCGGACTGGGGTTACGCGTGGATTCCGATCGTGGGCCCAATTGTGGGTGGCGTGCTCGGCGCGTTGGCATATCGGCTCGTTTGGAAGGCATGAGGCAGTTGCTTTTCGCTACAAAGTACTTTATCATTCCGGGAGATTTGGTTCGCCGGGAGTCGTTGACTCGAACTCCGTTTCCGGGAGCTGTCGAATGAAAGCGGCCACAATCATGAGGGAGCCGAGCGCCTTTCTGCCGGTGACGATGTCGTTGATCGCCCTCGCCACGCTGTTCGTCGCCTTTGTCACGAGCGGTCTTGTCCGCGAGACCGATGAGGGGACCGCCGCCCACATCTGGCAGTTGCTGATGGGCGGACAAGTACCGATCGTGGCGTACTTCGCGATCAAGTGGCTGCCGCAGGCTCCAAGACAGGCGCTCTACGTATTGGCGCTACAAGTTGGACTCGCACTCGCAGCAATGGCACCGGTTTACCTGCTCCACCTTTAGATCGAGAGCTCCTGCACCAGACAGGCTGCTTGCGGTCTATCGATGCAATGAAGCCAACAGGCGATCCTCGGAGTGGCGGCGATGCGGTTCCTTCTGCAGCGTTGCGCGATACTCCACACTCGCCTCGGTGGGCCGATTGAGGTCCATCAGCATATCGCCGAGGAGCTCACGGGCCGGCGCGAGGGGTCCCGGTGTTACGGCGCTCTTCTCGGTCGCGTCCTCACGCGTTGCAGCTTCGCGCATCAACGTCAGCGCGTCCGTCTCCCGCTTCTTGGCGTGATCGAGCCAGGCCTGGGCCTCGAGATTCTGGATTGCCACCTGCTCCGCCCAATAGCCTTCACCCTTCGCGCTCAGCCGCTGTTGAATCGACGCCAACGAATCGATGGCCGCCTTTGCTTTCGTGAGATCGCCGGTATGTGACGCGCCGAGTGAGCGCGCGAAGTACGTCATCGCTTCGGTGTACGGATAGGCGCTCGCTTTCGGCTCGAGCGCGGCCGCTTCTGCCCACGCGCTCCGCTCCAGCACCCAGCGGGCGGGAATCGCGGCGAGCGCGAAAAGGCCCGCAGAACCGGGAGCGGCACCTGTGACCGCGTTGGCGTCGAATCGCGTCGCGAGGGTGGGTAGTCCATCGAGAATCGCTTTCGCGTCCGCGTTTTTCCCCATCTGCAGATCCGCGTACATCGCGTAGTCCGAGGCGTGTAGCGCTTCTCCGACGCCACCATTGCTCAGCGCGGCCTTGATCGACCGATTGTTGGTGTTGACCGATTCCTGCCACATGCCGACCCGCGTAAAAGTGTGTGAGGGCATGTGCAGCGCGTGCGCTGCGGACGGAGCAATACTCGCATAGCGCTCCGCGGCTGCTCGCGCCTTGTCAGCGAGTGCCGGATTGTCGTAGGTGTGAATGATGTAATGCGCGAGGCCCGGATGATTCGGTAGCTTTGCCCAGAGTGGCTCGAGAATAGCGCCCGCCTTCAGCTGATTTGCGTATGTCTTGTCCGTGGGCGGCGCGGACGCGGTGAGCGCGATCGCGTAGAAGATCAGAGCCTCGGTATCCGCCGGTTGTTGCATCACGAGCGAGTTCATGGCGTCCGCGTAGGCGACGATGCGCGTCCGCTGATCCTTGTGCTCAAAATCGTCGTACAGCATGCTGACGGCGTGCGCATAGCTGCGCTCACGCTCGGACGTGCGAGCGGCGAGTCGGATCGCAGCGTCGGCGGACTGCTCGCCCTGCTGTAGCTGCGCAACGGCCCGGTTTCCGGCCGCCATCGGATTGCTCCATCGACTGAGCGCGATCCCCCACTGCGCCATCGCGCACGTCGAGTCGGCAGCGAGCACTTCGTTGAAGGTCCGGATCGATGCGCCAAATTCGAAGGAGTGCAGCATCGCAACGGCGCGATCGAACGTCGGCGCGACCGCCGGGCTGCACGATGTAGCGAAGTGAACGGTGCCGAACTCGCCAGTCGGCGCGCCCTGGCGGTGTGCGTGCTCCTGCGCCGACGCGCCTAGCGTGCGTAAAGTGAGAAGGGCCGCGGTTGCGGCGACAGATACACGTCTCATGTGGCCTCCATGGGGTTTCATTGTGCGACGCGTCAGCGCGCCCGGCAAGTGCTTGCTTTGGATACGGCTTCGCTGCAACGTGCTGCAGCTGAACTGCTCCATTTCACCCATGAGGTCAGTACATGAACCGCCACACCCTTCCCCACGCGTGTGCATTAGCATTTCTGATCGGCGCCAGGATCGACGCGCAAAGCAAATCCGGGATTACCGCCGAGGTTCAGGCCGCATATCCGCGCTCCGAGGCGCTCTATATCGACCTGCACCAACACCCAGAGCTTTCGTTTCATGAAGTTGAAACCGCCGCCAAGCTCGCGAATGAGCTCAGGCAGCTCGGCTACGAAGTGACCACCGGCGTGGGCCGCGTCGGTATCGTCGGCGTCCTCAAGAACGGGCCGGGGCCGACCGTGATGCTGCGAACCGAGCTGGACGCCTTGCCGGTGACGGAAAACACCTCATTGCCGTTCGCGAGCACCGTGCGCACCAAGGATGACGCCGGCCTGGAGGTTGGCGTGATGCACGCGTGTGGTCACGACATTCACATGGCGGCGTGGATGGGAACCGCGCGCATCATGGCCGGCAATCGCGGACAATGGCGCGGCACGCTCGTGCTCATTGGCCAGCCCGCTGAAGAAGTGGTGTCCGGCGCAAAGGCCATGATCACAGATGGATTGCTTACGCGATTTCCGCGACCTGACTTCGCCCTCGCGGTGCACGATGACGCCCGCATGCCCGCCGGGATTGTTGGTTATCACCCCGGTCCGATCCTCGCCAACGGCGACGCGGTCAATATCAGAATCTTCGGTCGCGGAGGACATGGCGCGCGCCCGGAGGCTACGGTCGACCCGATCGTTATCGCCGCGCGCACAGTGCTCGCGCTCCAGACGATCGTATCGCGAGAAGTCTCGCCGTTCGATGCAGCCGTCGTCACAGTAGGATCGATTCACGGCGGCACCAAGAACAACATCATTCCCGATGAAGTCCTGCTACAGCTCACGGTTCGCTCTTTCACCGATCCAGTGCGGCAGCATCTGCTGAGTGCGATCGATCGCATCGTCAAAGCGGAGGCCGCGGCGGCAGGCGCACCGCGCGAGCCGCTGATCGAACGGGGCCAGCCCGTGCACGCTCTGGTGAACGATTCGGCGCTGACGCGACGTGTGGCCGCGGTGTTGGTCCGCGAGTTGGGCCCGGCCCAGGCGAAAGACACGCCGCCCGAAATGGCCAGCGAAGACTTCTCGGAGTTTCAGCTCGCCGGCGTGCCCACGCTCATGCTGCGGATCGGCGCTGTCGAGCAAGCCAAATACGATGCGGCAATGAAATCAGGGGCGCAGCTTCCGTCGCTGCATTCCTCCCAATTCGCCCCCGACCGGGAGCCGACGATCAAAGCCGCAATGCTTGCGGAAGTTCTTGCTTTGCGAGAGCTCATGCCGGCTGGCCGCGCGGCAGGGAAATGAATTTCAGGCGCGATCCTAGGGCTTCGCTTTCTCGCGTTTCGAGTGTTCGAACTCCAACTCGGGATGGGTCTCCAAACAGCTCGGACAGATGCCATGACTGAACATGGTTGTCGTGTGCTGAGAGATGTAGTCCTCGACGTGGTGCCAGTAGTTCCCGTCCTCACGGATCTTCCTGCAGTACGAACAGATCGGCAATATCTCGCGTAAGGTTTTTACCTCCGCCAGCGCGGCCCGCAGTTGCCGCACCAGTTGCTCGCGCTCCTCTTCCGCCTTCCTGCTCTCGGTGACGTCGCGCGCGACGGAGTAGATCACCTTCTCCCCGGAATCGGGAGAGGGATTCCATCGAACCAGCGAAACGAGCCATCCTTGCAGAGGTAGCGGTTCTCGAAAGCGAGCGCTTGCCTGCCGCCCTTGACCTTCGCGTTCTGCTTCAGCGTTCGCTCGCGATCGTCCCGGGTGTACGAACTCGATGAAGGGGCGCGACATCAGCTCCTCGCGTGTGAAACCCAGTGTTCGCTCCCACGCTGGATTGAGCTGCTTGAAGTATCCGTTGAAGTCGAGCATGCAGAGCATGTCGATCGAGTTGTCAAAGAAGCGATCTTCCAGCTCCTGGACTGCTCTCTCCGCGGTAGCCTCATTCAGGATTTTTTCTTTAGCCACGGGTGTCCGGCTCCTATCTCTGCGACCACATGCGGGGGCGGCGATCTGCCGTCAGCGCTGGCACAGTCGCCCGCCGCGCCCTCAATTTACGTCTCCAGTTGGCCTTACGCGCTCCTTCACGATTTCACGAGCTTTCCATGCATACGCTGCTTCGGTCGTCTGTGGTGTCGCTTCTGGTTGCATCAACGCTTTCGGCACAGACGAAAACCATAGCCGAGCGTCTCGGCCACCCCGCCGACTCGAAACTCCTCATACTCCACGCGGACGATCTGGGCGCCGCTCATTCCGTCGACGTGGCAAGCTTCGACGCGCTCGACAAAGGCGCCATCT
>CATPBN010000110.1 GCA_955652635.1 uncultured Gemmatimonadaceae bacterium | reverse complement strand
TAGCGCGCAGCATCTGGCCCATACCGGCGCTCTCGATAATCGATCAGCCTCGGTTCGCCTGGCGCGGCTCGATGCTCGACGTATCACGCCACTTCTTCACGGTGCGGGAGGTCCAGCAGTACATCGACCTCATGGCGCTCTACAAGCTCAACGTCTTGCACCTGGGTCTAACCAACGATCAGGGCTGGCGAATCCAGATCAATTCCCGTCCGAAACTGACAGCGGTCGGCTCGCTCACGCAGGTCGGCGGCGGACCGGGCGGCTTCTACACCCAGCAGGACTACCAGAACATCGTTCAATACGCGCGGGCGCGGTACATCACAGTCGTCCCCGAGATAGATATGCCCAGCCACAGCAACGCCGCTCTCAGCGCCTATCCCGAGCTTTCGTGTGGCTCGCGGCCTCCCACTCCCTACACCGGAATCGACGTTGGCTTCAGCAGCTTTTGCGTCGACAAGGAGGAGACCTACGCGTTCATTGACGACGTCGTCCGCGAGGTCAGTGCACTCACACCTGGTCCGTATCTTCACATTGGCGGAGATGAGGTGAAGGTGCTCACTAATGAGCAGTACATACGCTTCGTCGAGCGGGTGCAGCCGATCGTCAATAAATACGGAAAGAACATGATCGGGTGGGAAGAGATTACGAAGGCGCACATCAAACCGACCACGATCGCGCAGCAATGGAAAAGCGATTCGGCCACGGCCGCGCTCAAGTACGGCGCCAAGTTGATCCTATCGCCGTCGAACCGAACCTACCTGGACATGAAGTACAACGCGACGACGGAGCTCGGGCTGACCTGGGCGGCATTGATCGATGTCAACGATGCGTACAACTGGGATCCGGCGCTCTATCTGGTCGGAGTCACTGAGCAAGACATTGTTGGCGTCGAGGCTCCTCTCTGGAGTGAGACGGTGAGGAACATCACCGCCGCCGAGTACATGGTGATGCCGCGCCTGGTGGCGATAGCGGAGGTGGCGTGGACTCCGCAGGCTTCACGCGAGTGGCAAGGCTTCCGCGCGAGAGTCGCGGCCCATGCCCCACGCTGGCACTACCTCGGAATCAACTACTACCGGTCACCGCAAATCCCGTGGTGAGGCTCATGCCCGCAGTCGACGTAGTCCTGTTTCTTGGCGTCCTGCCATTGGCATTATCTGCCCAGGACCCTGCGCCGTTCCCGCCGCCGAGGATGGAGCCGCCTATCGTCACGCCCGGGAAGACGAGCGCCGATCCACCGTCGGACGCTCTCATTCTGTTCGATGGAAAGAGCTTAGCCAAGTGGCGCAGCGGTGATGGAAGCGCCGCGAAGTGGCAGGTCAGGGACGGCTACATGGAAGTCGCGCCAGGAACCGGCGACATCCAGACCGCGGATCCGTTTGGCGATTGTCAGCTCCATATCGAGTGGGCAACTCCGTCAGTTGTCAAAGGCGAAGGCCAAGAGCGAGGGAACAGCGGTGTGTTCCTGATGGGCCACTACGAGATTCAGGTTCTCGATTCGTACAACAACAAGACCTACTTTCACGGGCAGGCCGGATCTGTCTACAAACAGTACGCTCCGCTGGTGAACGCGTCGCGGGCGCCCGGCCAATGGCAGAGTTACGACATCATCTTCAGGGCACCGAGATTCGACGAGCAGGGGAAGGCCATTGAGCGCGCGCGGGTAACGGTGCTGCACAACGGCGTTCTGATCCAGAACAATGTCGCGATTTTCGGCAACACGTATCACGACCGGCCCGCCGTTTACACCGTGCATGCACCGCTGGAGCCGCTGCGTCTTCAGGATCACGGCAACCCGGTGCGTTTCCGCAACATCTGGATTCGGCGGTTGTGATTGGCGTGATTCTCAACTGCAACAGTTCAAGCGGCGGTGAGCCCCGTCTCGCTCGCGGCCGCGCCGGGTTCGGTTGCTGGCTCCCGCGTAGATAGCCAGAAGATCACCAGACACCCGAAGGCGAGAACGGCGGCTGCGAGAAATGCCGCGCCCGGAACGTGGACGGTCGATTCCGGCGCGGTGAAGCGCGCGAAGAGATGCGTCATGATCGGTGGTCCGGTGATGGCTGCCAGCGAGAGCAGACTCGCCACCGCTCCCTGCAGCTCGCCCTGCGCGTCGGCGCTGATCCGGTGCGACATGAGCGCGATAGTCGTCGGCATCACGATCGCCGCGAAGAACCAGCTCCCGAGCCACGCGAACATCATCCAGCTCGCGGTGGCAAGCCCGAATCCAGCGTAGCCGGCCATCCCCGCGATGATTCCTACGAGCGCAGCCCGGCGCTCTCCCAGCCGTGGCACCAGCAGGCGCATGACGATCGCCTGGCTCGACGCCATCACCACTCCGACAGCCGCGAAAGACGCTCCGATCATCGCTTCGGACCAGCCGAATCTGAGCTTCGTGTAAAAGGCCCAAGTGGCGGGCATCACCTGGTTGCCCAATCCCCACAGGAAGAGTGCGCACAAAAGTCCTACGACGACTGGGTGCTTCCTCATCTGGTTCAGAGTGCCGAGCGGATTCGCGCGCCGCCAGTTAAACGGCCGCCGTCTCTCCGGAGGAAGCGATTCGGGCAGCACAAAAAAACCGTAAGAGAAGTTGATGAGACTCAGCATCGCCGCGGCGAAGAACGGCGCACGCGGTCCCAGCGTGCCCAGC
>CATPBN010000109.1 GCA_955652635.1 uncultured Gemmatimonadaceae bacterium | reverse complement strand
GTTCGAGCGCGGCTCCCTTGCGCACATCGAACCCGGCAAATGGCTGATCCCCTATCCGAACAAGCACGAGATGTTCGGGTTCATCCTTGGCGGCCAGGCTGGCACCGTCGTATCGTTGCTTGATCCTACAGATCCGGATCAGGCGGCCTGGAACGCTCAGATGGAATCGCTGTTGAAGGTTTACGCGATACCATTCATCATGCGGCCGTTGCCAGAGAACGATCTCGCGAGAGCGCGCGACATCGCCAAAGAGGTCGAGGCCCTTCCTCAGCCCGTGACGGTGATTGCCCCGCAAACGCCGAACGAGGACGGAAAGCCAGGCGCTCATACTCAGCCAGCGCTCGAGTTCATCAACGCATACGGGCAGATCGCTCCCAAGTCCTTGGCGGCCAAGCCCAGCTGGCATCTCAACAAAGCGGCACGAGCCACTTACAAGTACGGGGACACCACGTCGGGAACAGTCGAGAAGTAGGGGCGGCTATAAAAAGCGTACATCGGGCACAAGTTTCGCTTCGTGAGATCGGCTATGGAACGAGGGACGCGGTTTCTGAGGAGCCAGGTCAACAACGCCGTCATGCAGCATCGCGCGTTTCTCAATGCGCTCGAGGCGCATGAAGATCAGGCCGACGACGACCGGCTCCGCGATCTTTGTTCGCGCCACGTTCCCCAGATGCGTGAGCACCAGCGCATGCTCGAGGAGTATCAGTCCCAGCTCGGCGCCGAGACCGGGACCGGAACGAACACTTTCGGAGTGAGTCCCGCGGCCGCGCGAGATCTCGCTGACTCAGCTCGGGAGAGCGACTTCCGGCGTCTTGTTGCTGACATCGCGATGGCGCGCCAGGCCGAAGACACATTCAAGACGTTTCGCGAAGCCGGCAAAATGATGGGATATCGCACACTCCACGAGATCGGTGAAATCGGTGAGCGGCGCCACGACGCATACGTGATGGAAGCGAACAGGCTGGCGCAGCACATGTTCGTAGAGAACGTGCAGGATGTCGATCGCGTCGCCCGTCCCTCCGCTGCCTCTGAGCTAGACGCATCACCGTCCTGACACGATCCGCGAGCGGAGCTAACTTCTCCGCATGACCGATGTCGTCTCGCTTGCGGCGGAGCTGTTGTCGATTCAATCGACCACTGGCTCCGAAGGAACTACTGTGGATTTCGTTTCGCGGTGGCTCGTGGGGCGCGGCTGGAACGTGACCCTTCAAGAGGTGAGCCGGGGACGCGCCAACATCTGGGCATCGCGGTCGGGAGGAGGTGTGACTTTCTCAACGCACCTCGACACAGTTCCGCCTTATGTCCCACCTCGTCTCGAGGGAACGAAGCTGTACGGTCGCGGCTCTTCGGACGCGAAAGGAATTGCCGCGGCGATGTTGGTCGCGGCCGACCGGCTCGTCGGCGACGGCGAAAAGCGCGTCGAGCTACTGTTCGTGGTCGGAGAGGAAAAGGGTTCCGATGGGGCGCGGGCGGCAAACAATCTCGGAACGAAGAGTCGCTTCCTGATCAACGGTGAGCCCACCGAGAGCAAGCTGGCGAGCGGCGCAAAGGGCTCGCTTCGCGCTACCATACGTACGCGCGGGCGTGAAGCTCACTCCGCGTACCCCCATCTCGGGCGCTCCGCGATCGAGCCGATGCTGGAATTGCTGCCAACGCTGCGCAAGCTTCCTCTTCCATCCGACCCAGTGCTCGGAGAGACGACGGTCAACATCGGCACCATCAAAGGCGGAACGGAAGCAAACGTGATCCCTGCACATGCCGAGGCGGAGATCATGTTCCGACTCGTGAGTGACGTCGGGCCGATCAAGAAGATGATCCTCGATTGGGCGGAGGGTCGTGCAGATGTCGAGTTCGGGTCGCACATACCAGCGCAGCGGTTTGCAACGGTGCCCGGCTTCGACACGGAGCCGGTGGCTTATACATCGGACATTCCGCTTCTTTCCAACTGGGGCGAACCGTTTCTGTTCGGACCCGGCTCGATCCACGTTGCACACACGCCGGATGAGTTCATCGATGTCGACGAGTTGAGGGCGAGCGTCGATGGCTATGAGCGGCTGGCCAAAACCCTTCTGGCGCGATGACTCCTTCAAACCTTCCCGGGAATCGGAAGAGCAAGTGGCCGGTGGCTGTGCTCGGCGCAACCGGCGCGGTCGGACAGATGTTCGTCCGCTTGCTGGCTGACCATCCCTGGTTCGAGCTGAAGGAACTGGCCGCCTCCGAGAGATCGGCGGGCAGGAAATACGGTGAGGTGACGCGCTGGCTGGAAGGTCCCCCGCCGCCGGATTTGATCATGTCCCGTCGGATAATCGCGTGCGATCCGGGACTCGTAAGCGCCCCGATCGTTTTCTCCGCGCTCGACGCAGTGGTCGCCGGGGAGATCGAGATGGGCTTTGCGCAGGCGGGAAAGTTCGTGCTGAGCAACGCAAAAAACTTTCGGATGGAATCCGACGTCCCGCTCGTCATCCCGGAAGTGAATGGCGATCACTTGGGCCTGCTCGAATGTCAGCGCACGAAGCGTGGGTGGAGCGGCGCCATCGTGACCAACGCAAATTGCTCTGCCACCGTCGCTGCGGTGGCTCTCGCGCCCTTGCACCAGAAATTCGGCATCAGGCAGCTTTTTCTCTCGACAATGCAGGCGGTTTCTGGCGCCGGGTATCCCGGGGTTCCATCGCTCGACATTCTTGGAAACGTCATTCCGTTCATCGCCGATGAAGAAGCAAAGCTCGAGCGTGAAATGCTGAAGCTGCTCGGGAGCTACGAAGACGGCGAAGTCGTGAGCGCAACTTTCAAGGTGAGCGCGCACACCAATCGGGTCCCGGTCGAGCACGGTCACACGATCTGCATGACAATTGGCTTCGAGGAGAGACCCAGCCCGGAAGCTGCGATTCAGACAATGCGGGAGTGGAAAGGCTTTCCGGCCACGGCCGGACTCCCGACTCGACCCGCTCATCCGCTCGTCGTCACCGAGATGCCGGACCGTCCCCAGCCAAAGCGCGATGTCAACGCCGGGAACGGGATGACGGTAACCGTTGGACGAGTGCGTCGCGATGCCGTTCTCGATCTGCGGATGGTCGCCCTTGGGCACAACACCGTGCGCGGCGCGGCAGGCGGCTCGGTTCTCAACGCTGAGCTGCTGGCCGCGAACGGCGCTTTCGACACCGCGTGATCGTCGTAAAGTTCGGCGGCACATCGGTGGGTGATGCGGAGGCGATCGAGCGCGCCGCCGACATCGTCAAAGGCCGCCTAGCGCGACAGCCGGCGGTCGTCGTGTCTGCCCTTGGTGGCGCGACAAATTCTCTTCTCGCCATTGGTGAGCAGTCGGCGAAGGGGCATCTCATTGGCGCTTTGCGAGGTGTCGAGACGTTGCGTGACCGGCACTTCGAGCAATGCGAGAAGCTGCTTGGAACGTCGAGCGAGGCATCTGACGTGGCAGGAGAGATGAGCGCGACCTTCGACGAGCTGGCGAGCCTCGCCGAAGCACTATCCATTCTCGGTCACGCAACCCCACGCAGCTTCGACGCGATCGCCGCGTTTGGGGAACAGCTCTCATCGCATCTGGTCGCTGCATTCTTCAAGGTCCGCGGAATTCCCGCGGAGCACATCGACGCCCGGGATGTCTTCATCACCGACAACAATTTCATGTCGGCGGAGCCACAAACGGATGCGATTGCAGATAACGCGCGCGATGTCGTGCAGCCGTTGATTCAGGACGGAAAGGTGCCGGTGATGGCCGGATTCATCGGCAGGACAACCGGGGGAATCACGACTACGCTCGGCCGTGGCGGATCGGATTACAGCGCGTCACTGCTCGGTGCGGCGCTCCACGCCGACGCGATCGAGATCTGGACGGATGTGGACGGGATGCTGACCGCGGATCCCAGAGTAGTGAAGGGGTCGAAGCTCATCGAGCAGATCCGGTTCGATGAGGCATCCGAGCTCGCGACCTTCGGCGCGAAGGTTCTGCATCCGAATACGATCGCGCCGGCGGTACGGCTGGGAATTCCGGTTTTCATTTACAACTCGCGGAATCCGGACGGGAAGGGCACGCGCATCACCTTCGATGCGCCTCGGCGCGCCGTGAGCGCAATTGCAGGGAAGGGCGGCATCACCCTCGTCAAGGTTGGAGCCGCGAAGATGTTGTTCGCCCGCGGATTTCTGCGGCGCGTGTTCGAGATCTTCGAGAAAAATGGAGTCTCGGTCGACGTCGTCGCCACGTCGGAGGTCTCCGTTTCAGTAACGGTCGATGACCCGTCGGGCCTCGAGTCACTCGTTGTGGATTTGTCCTCGCTTGGCGACGTATCCGTCGAGCGGGATCGCGCGATCGTGGCAGTGGTGGGCGCGGCGATCAGCGAGGACAGCGGAGCCATGGGCCGAGCCATCAGCGCGCTCGACGGAATCAAAGTGCACATGATGTCGCTGAGCGCGACAGGCATCAACCTTACGATCATAGTCGAGGGTGATCAGCTCAACCCGGCGCTGGATCGACTGCACAACGCGTTCTTCGGAAAGGCGAAGAAATGAGCCAGCGCAGCGTAGCGATCATCGGCGATGGCAAGATGGGCCAGGCAATACGGGAGCTCGCGCAAGCGAAGGGTTGGAAAGTCGCTGCCCTGATCGGCGAACGTGAGAGCGCGGGCGGAAAAGGAATCACCAAGAGCGCGCTCGGCGACGCCGATGTCGCTCTTGAATTCACAGAGCCGAAAGCAGCGGTCGCAAATATTACCGCGGCTTTGCGGGCCGGTGTCCCGGTGGTGGCTGGTACAACTGGATGGTACGAGCAGCTCCCGGCCGTAACTCAGGTCGCCAACGAAGCCGGAACGGCGCTCCTGTGGTCACCGAATTTCTCGCTGGGAGTGAATGTGCTGATCGAGCTCGCTCGCCGCGCCGGGACGTTGATGCGGCCGCTGGAGGAGTTCGACGCGCACATCGTGGAAACGCACCATGCGAAAAAGAAAGACGCGCCTTCGGGCACCGCTGTTGCGATGGCCCAGGCGGCGGGCGAGGGGCTCGAGCGAGCGATTCCCACCACGAGCGTTCGGACGGGATCGGTCCCAGGAACGCACGAGCTGATCTTTGATGGCTTGTACGAGCAGCTCTCGATTACCCACGTTGCGCGAGACCGCCGCGTGTTCGCCGAAGGCGCGCTTGCGGCCGCGGACTGGTTGGTTGGCAAGCAAGGTGTGTTCACCATGCGCGACGTGTTGAATCTCCAGCGGGGTCAGTAAGAACTCGCTCTTCTCGGCGAGTGCCGCGTACATTTAAGAAATGAGATCGCAGCGGTTGGCAGGTTGTGGAACCGCGCTCGTCACGCCCTTCACGAAATCGGGGGAGATCGATGAGCGCTCCCTGCGTGCGTTCGTCGACTGGCAAATTGCGAGTGGCGTCCACTTCCTCGTTCCTTGCGGCTCGACCGGCGAGGCGGCTACCATGACGACCGCCGAACACCGGCGGGTCGTCGAGATCACCGTGGAGCAGGTCGCTGGACGAGTGCCCGTTGTCGCCGGCGCCGCATCCAACGACACCAGGAAAGCGATCGCGCTCTCCCTTGAGATGGCTGCCGTCGGAGCGACGCACCTTCTGCACGCGTCGCCCATGTACAACAAACCCCCGCAGCGGGGAATCGTCGCGCATTTTCGGGCGATCGCGGACGCGGTGCAGATACCGGTTGTCGTTTACAACGTGCCCGGTCGCACGGCAAGCAACATAGAGGCTGCGACGACGCTGGAGCTGGCCGAGCACGAGAACATCGTCGCGGTGAAAGAGGCCTCGGGGAACATCGCGCAAATCGGTGAGATCATTCGCCATCGTCCGGCCCGCTTCTCTGTTCTCTCTGGCGACGACCCTCTCACACTTCAAGTGATGGCGGATGGTGGCGACGGAGTGATATCCGTAACCTCCAACGCTGCGCCGGCGCTCGTCGCGCAGCTCACTGTCCTTTGCGCGGCTGGCGATTTCGCCGCCGCGCGAGCCGTCTATCATCGCCTCGCTGAGTGGACGGCGGCGGCTTTCGTCGAGTCGAATCCAATTCCGGCGAAGGCGGCGCTGGCGATGATGGGCAAAATGGCAAATGTGGTGCGCTTGCCGCTCGTGCCTTTGGCGGAGAAGTTCGAGCCGACCGTGCGCGCCGCGCTCGTCTCGGTGGGAGCGCTCACTGCGTGAGCAGCTCTGACGTTGGCGATGTCGAGAAGCGCGTTGAGGCGCTTGCAGCGACTCCTGCCGAGTCACCGCTTCCGAAGGATGCGCGCGAGGTAGTCGAAGAACTACTTGTTGCGCTCGAGGCGGGAGTCGTGCGGGCCGCCGAAAAGGATGCCCGCACCGGCGAGTGGCGCGCCGTTCCCTGGGTAAAGCGGGGAATACTGCTCGGTTTCCGTGTCGGTGGAATCGTCGATATGTCGATTCGTTCCGTCGACGATCGCATTGGATTGTCCTTCTTTGACAAGGACACATATCCTCCCCGTCGACTCACCTCGGCTGACGGAATTCGCATTGTGCCCGGAGGATCGAGCATTCGTCGCGGCGCGTATGTCGCAGCCGGCGTGGTGTGCATGCCTCCGATGTACGTCAACGTCGGCGCGCATGTCGGTACGGGAACGATGATCGACTCACATGCGCTCGTCGGATCGTGTGCACAAGTTGGAGAGCGCGTCCACTTGAGCGCGGCGGCGCAGCTCGGCGGCGTTCTCGAGCCCGTGAATGCTGCTCCCGTTGTCATCGAAGACGACGTCGTTGTAGGTGGGAACTGCGGGATTTACGAGGGCACTGTTGTCAGAAAGGGAGCGGTGATTGGCGCAGGCGTGGTTCTCACCCGGGGGACTCCCGTCTACGACCTCGAACGAGAAATCGTGCACCGCGCCGAGAGCGGACGCGTGCTGGTGATTCCCGCGAATGCAGTCGTCGTCCCGGGAGCCCGCCAGGCGAAGGGCAAATGGGCGCAGGCTGAGGGAATCTCGCTTCAGACGCCGGTCATCGTGAAATACCGCGATGAAAAAACGGACGCGGCGACGGCGCTCGAATCTTGGCTCCGCTGAGAGTTGCCGGCGCCGTCCGGGTGCCCGGCGACAAGTCGATATCGCACCGCTCGCTCATTCTCGCCTGTCTCGCGGAGGGAGAATCGCGCGTGGCTGGCATTCTCGATTCCGAGGACGTCCGCTCTACGGCTGGTGCGCTCCGCACCATGGGCGCCAACATTCCTGAGCTCTCGAGCGAGATGCGGATCGGCGGGTTGGGGTTGCGTGGGTTGCGCCCGCCCACGCTCGCTCTCGACTGCGGAAACAGCGGAACAACCACCCGCCTTCTCGCTGGTCTAGTCGCAGGCCATCCGTTCGCCGCGCGATTCGAGGGCGACGCCAGTTTGAGCCGCCGTCCAATGAAGCGCGTCGCCGAGCCGCTCACTTACATGGGCGCGCAGTTCGACTTCGAGCACGGCGACGGACTGCCGATGACGGTTCACGGCGTTGACCTCCGGAGCATCGACTGGGACACGAAATCGGCGAGTGCGCAGGTGAAGAGCGCGATCCTTCTCGCCGGGTTGGTGTCCGAGGTCGAGGTGCGGGTAACCGAAAGCAGTCGATCGCGGGATCACACCGAGAGGATGCTCCGCTCCATGGGAGTGGATGTCGAGAACGACGGAAACCAGGTCTGCCTTCGCCCAGCACGAAGACTCACTCCGCTGGACCTGGCGGTGCCAGCGGATCCGTCATCGGCGGCTTTTTTCGTAGCACTCGCGTCGCTGGCAGAGAGCGGCGAGCTCCAGCTCGATGATGTTTGCCTCAACCCTACGCGGATCGGCTTTATCAGCGCGATCAAACGGATGGGTGGCGACATTCGTGTGACTGCTCGCGCGACTGAGGGAGGTGAGGAAACCGGCACGCTCACCGTCCATCCCGCTCCTCTCGGGAACCTGCGCATCACTTCAGCCGACGTGCCGTCGCTGATCGATGAGCTGCCGTTGCTGGCCTGCGTCGCGGCGGCAGCTGGAGTAGAACTGGAGATAACTGGCGCGGCGGAGCTGAGAGTAAAGGAAAGCGATCGCATCAGCGTCGTCGTTCGGAACTTGCGCGCGGTTGGCGCGAAGGCGGACGAACTTCCCGACGGATTGCGTGTCCGACCCGGCGCACGTGAATTTTCGGGCATCGTCGATCCGCAGGGCGATCACCGCATAGCAATGGCGTTCGGCGTCCTGTCGGCCGTGTCCGGCAATCGAATCGAGATCAGGAATCCGGATGTCGTGGCCGTCTCGTACCCGGGTTTCTGGGAAGACCTGAAGCGCGTCGCTGCATGAAGCGTCGCACGTCCGTCATCGCGATCGATGGTCCGGCGGCATCCGGAAAATCTTCCACCGCACAGATGGTGGCCGACAAGCTCGGATTCCTTCACGTCGACTCGGGCTCGCTATATCGAGCCGCGTCCGCGGCGATCTTGCGCCGTGAACGTGATCCGTCCCGCTGGACGGAGGACACTGTGCTCGATGCCGCGAAGCCGGTGGAGCTTCGCGCGGCGCGAACTTCCTTCTATCCGGTCCTCGACGGAAGGTCGATCGAGGAAGAGATTCGCGGACCGGACGTCACGCATCACGTCTCACGCGTCGCCCAGATGCCGCGGGTTCGCCAATGGGTGAACGGAAAAGTTCGGGAGACAGCCAATTCGAGAAACGTGGTGGTGGACGGACGCGACATGGGCACCGTCGTGTTTCCCGACGCGGATCTGAAGATTTTTCTGGTCGCGGATTCCAGGGAGCGCGCGCTCCGACGACTGCGTCAGCGCGGGACCCCGACCTCGGAACAATTGCTGGACGACGAGACTATACGTATAAAGGAGCGCGACGCGCGCGACGCGAAGCAGACCGTTGCGGCGCGGGACGCAGTCACCATCGACACGACGGCCCTGACGCAAGATGAGCAGGTCGCACAGATCGTGGCTCTCGCGAAAGAGCGTTCCGAATAGCAGGGTTGCGTGTTTTTTGCCATTCTACGTCCACGGTTCTGGGGGGGAGGTCGTTCGCTGATGCGTAGATTCACCGATCGGGCAGGTCTTGACTGGAGCGCGTTCGAAGCCGCGCGGCCGGGTGGTCTCCCCGACCGAAGGCAGAAGGCCGCGAGCGTTACCGTCGCGTTCAAGTGCGACGATGGGACCGAGGTCGCCATGGATCTCCCGCTCGGCGCGCTCGAAGGGTTGACCGACGAAGAATTGATTCTGCTGCTGGCGCGAGGCCTAAAATAGCAGCGTAGCAATCGGGCGAAGTTGACCCACACGCCGAGAGAGTCTATACTTAAAGGCTTGATTCGAACGCACTCAACCCTTTAACCAGCAACATGATAGACTCGCCCAACGAAACACAAACCACTACCGGCACGACGCTTACAGCGCGCGAGAAGCGCGACCTGCAGAAGGCGCAGCTGCGTCCGCTTGCCAACCTGAGACCCGAGCTCTACGACGAGGACGATTACTCCCAGGACGAGCTCGAGACAATGATGGAGATGTACAACGGGACGATGGCTTCCATCGAGGAAGGCGAGATCGTCAAGTCCCGTGTGCTCGATATCCGTGACAACATGGTCGTCCTCGACATCGGGTTCAAATCCGAAGGGACGATTCCGCTCGAAGAGTTCAAGGATCTTCCGGACCTCAAGCCGGGCGACGAAGTCGAAGTTCTCCTCGAGCATCTGGAGGACCAGGAAGGATCCGTCGTCCTCTCGAAGAAGAAAGCGGACTTCATGCGCGTATGGGAGCGCATCCGCGTCGCTTACGAAAACGATGAACCCGTGCGCGGCTCGTTGATCAAGAAGATCAAGGGCGGCGTGGTCGTCGATCTCATGGGAGTCGACGCGTTCCTCCCCGGCTCGCAGATCGCGCTCCGTCGCGTTCCGAACGTTGACGAGCTGCTCGGTCAGACGTTCGACTTCAAGATCATCAAGCTCAACAAGCGTCGGCGCAACATCGTCGTCTCTCGTCGCGTGATACTCGAGCAGGAGAGGGCGGGCAAGCGCGAGAAGCTGATGAAGGAGCTGCAGAAGGATCAGGTCCGCAAAGGCGTGGTCAAGAACATCACCGATTTCGGCGCGTTCATCGACCTCGGCGGAGTGGACGGACTGCTCCACATCACTGATATGTCCTACGGACGCATTCAACATCCGTCGGAAATGGTGCACATCGGTCAGGAGCTCGAGGTCAAGGTTCTCGACATCGATTGGGATCGCGAGCGCATCTCGCTCGGACTCAAGCAGCTCCAGAGCTATCCATGGAAGGATGTCGCCGAGAAGTATCCGGTCGGCACCCGCGTCAGTGGAAAAGTGGTTTCGATCACCAACTACGGCGCCTTCATCGAGCTCGAGCCGGGTATCGAAGGACTCGTTCACATCAGCGAGATGAGCTGGACGCGCAACGTGCGTCACCCGTCGAAATTGGTTTCGATCGGTGAAGCGATCGAAGCGGTCGTGCTCAAGGTCGATCCGAACGAGGAAAAGATCTCCCTCGGCATGAAGCAGACAGAGCAGGATCCATGGATGATGCTGCCGGAGAAGTATCCGGTTGGCACGCGTCTCAATGGCAAGGTTCGGAACCTCACGAGCTTCGGCGCCTTCGTCGAGATCGAGCCTGGCATCGACGGACTCATTCACATATCTGACATGTCCTGGACCAAGCGTGTGCAGCATCCTTCGGAGGTCGTGAAGAAGGGAGACAGCGTCGATGTGGTCATCCTGAACGTTGACGCCGAAAACAAGCGTATCTCGCTCGGCCTGAAACAGGCGACCGAAGATCCGTGGCTCAGGATCGGTGAGACCTATCCAGTCGGCACCGAGCTGAAAGGCAAAGTCGTGAGATTGATGGACAAAGGCGTCGTGGTCGACATCGGCAACGACATCGAAGGCTTCGTTCCTGTGAGCCAGCTCAACTTCGGTCAGCCGGTGAACAGTCCCGCGGACATCGTCTACGAGACGATGAATCTCGATCTCAGAGTTCTCGAGGTCGATCCGATCCATCGGCGCATCGTACTGGCCGTGACCGGGATCCCAGCGGATCAACCGCCACGTCCGGAGACGCCGTCCAAGGTCATCCCGATGGAGACGGACGATTACAACCTGTCGGATCCGATTCCGACGCCGCCTGACTCTTTCATAGAAGAGCCGGCGTAATCGGCTCGGCTTGAACTGGTGAAAGG
>CATPBN010000108.1 GCA_955652635.1 uncultured Gemmatimonadaceae bacterium | reverse complement strand
TGCGCCGCGAGCGTTGGCCCCACGAGCGGGCCTGGTCCTGCAATCGCCGCGAAGTGGTGGCCGAACACGACCCACCGGTTGGTCGGCATGAAATCCCGGCCGTCGTTGAGCCTCACCGCCGGTGTGGAACGCGCGGGATCGAGCGCGAAGATGCGGCTGCCGATGAACCGGCTGTAAAACCGGTAGGACACGGCATACGTGCAAAGCGCGGCGACAAGCAGCCATGCGGCATTCACCGGCTCGCCGCGTGAGAGCGCCAACCAGGAGAAGCTCGTGGCGCCGAGCACGGAGACGAACGACCAGATGGCGAACTTGCGGATTCTATTCATCACACCGTCGCGCATGCATGCGATGAATTTGAGTATGCGTTAACTTTCCCGCAATCCAAACCAAGAGACAATTGCGAGCATCTGCACTCCTAGTATCCGCCTCCGTTCTGGCGGCGTGCGCGTCAAAGGCGCCAGAGACCGACGCTTCGCCGGTACCGCTTCGTCCGCTCGAGCGGATGGCAGGGCAGGAGATCCTCGTATTTCCGGTACAGTATCTCTCGGTGACGGACAGTCTGGGATGGCAGCGGCAAATCCCGAATCGCGTCTCGTTTCTCGCCGCCCTCGACGACCAGATCGAAGCCGCCATGTCTGCTCGCGGACTCGGCAAGGCGTGGACATTCGGTCGTGAGGTCGAGCGCGCTTCGAAACTCAACAGCATCCTGATGACCGACGCACGCTCACTGTCCGCCGAGTGGCTGCGCGGACGCGTCCTACCCGAGGCGGCGGTGCGCGATCCGCTCCAGTCGCAGGTTCGTGGACTCGTCGGACTCAAGGGATCGCGCTATGCTCTGCTTCCCGTCGAGCTTCGACTCGAGAACCGCGGGAATGGTACGGGCGTTGCGATTTTGCGCATTGTGATGATCGATTCGCGTATGGCTCAAATTCGCTGGGTAGGCGAGGTAGTTAGCGACCCCGCGAGGGTGCTTTCTACAGCACTCACGGCGAGCGTCGCGACGCATTTCGCCGATCTCGTTCTCGCGCCCTGACGAGCTCGCACTCGAGAGGCGGATGACATGACCACCGTCTTCCACGTCTCGGACCTGCACTTCGGCTGGCCGGCCGTCCCGGAGCAGATCGAGGCGATCGAGGAGATTATCCAAGTGGGGAAGTTCGAGGTCGTCGCGATATCGGGTGATCTCACTCAGCGCGCAAGAGCGGGTGAATTTCAGAGGGCAGCCGCGTTCCTCCGCGATGTCAGGAAAGTGAGCAAGGTCATTACCGTCCCCGGCAATCACGATGTCGCGTGGTGGAAAGCACCGCTCGGCTTGAGCGACAAGTCCAAAGTCTACGCGAACTATCGCAGGTTCATCGACAGCAATCTGGAGCCCGTGCTGCACGTCCCGGGCACGACGTTCGTCGGGATCAACACCGCGCACGGCGTCACGCTGCGCACTTTGACGTGGAACCTGCGCGACTTATCCATCATTGGCGACATCCACAAGAAGCAGCTCGACGAGGCGAAGGAGATCTTCGAGAAGTCGCCGCACGGCGATGCACGCGTGATCGTGATGCACCACAATCCTGTGCGGGGCGAGCTGTCCCAGCGGCATGGGCTCAAGAACACGCAGAAGATTCTCGGAGCTTTCGCCGAGATGGGCGTCGATCTGGTGTGTAGCGGTCACGATCACCAGGAATCGGTGCACTACATCGAGCACACGAGAAAGGGCACGGTCATCTCAACGGCTGGTACGATCTCGAGCCGATCGCGCGGAGGGCGGCCGTCCTCAGTGAACGTCATCGCAATCGGGCGCGAAACGATCGACGTCACGACGCACGTGTGGTCCGGGGAGCATGGGACGTTCGTGAAAGGCCCACACAAACGCTTCAAGCGGTCGGAATATGTGGCGGCTTAGGGATCGGGAGCAGCTGGCGCTGGGGCTGGACGAAGCGCCGCCGCGGAACGCCGAGGAGCTCCGCGTTCGGCTCCAGCGGCTCGGTCTGGGCGCGCAGTATCGCGTGCGCCTCACCACCAATCGAACCGTTGTCGTCAGCTACAGCGGGGGCGAGCTCCGCATCCACGACAGCTTCCTTGGGGCCGACGAGGAGGTCTGGAAGGCGATAATCATTTTCGTCCACGCCAGGAACAGAGCGTTGAGGCTGGAGGCGCGCAGAACGATCCTGGAGTTTCCGGTCCCGCGGTCGCACGATCCGCGGCGCAGGAAAGGCCGTCCTGAACGAACGAATCCCGTCGACGGGCCGTTCATTCGTCAGCTGTCGCACTGGCACGCCGCGTACAACAATGAACGATTCGGTGGCGCGCTCCGCGAGATTCCGATACGAATCTCCAGGCGGATGAAGAGCCGCCTCGGCCACTACAGCCCCGCGAGTGAAGGCTGCATGCCCGAGATTGTGTTGAGCCGGCGACATATCAGGCGCGACGGATGGGAGGAAGCGCTGCACACGCTGCTGCACGAGATGGTGCACCAGTGGCAGGACGAGCAGGGGCTCGTCGTCGATCACGGTACAAGCTTCCGCGCCAAGGCGCGCGCACTGGGGATCACACCGCTGGCTTGTCGGGCTGTGGCATAGGAGGGAAGAGGGAAGGGGGAGGCGCGGTCGTTCCCTTCCCGTTCCCCGTTCCTCTTACCGCTTCCCCTGTCCCTCTTCGCTAGCTTTCCTGCATGTCAACCGACTTCTACAACATCGATTCCGCCCTCTCGGAAGAGGAGCGCGCCGTCCGCGATACGATTCGCGCCTTCGTCGATGAGAACGTCATGCCGATCATCGGGGACTGCTACATAGAAGGCCGCTTCCCCAAAGAGTTAGTTCCGCAGATGGCGGAGCTGGGCATGTTCGGAGCGAACCTGCCCGAGGAGTACGGGTGCGCGGGTCTCAACAACGTCGCATATGGACTCATAATGCACGAGCTCGAGCGGGGCGACTCGGGCGTGCGATCATTTGCTTCGGTGCAGGGCGCCCTGGTGATGTACCCCGTCTATGCATTCGGTAGCGAGGAGCAGAAGCAGCATTATCTCCCGAAAATGGCGAAGGGGGAGATAATCGGATGCTTCGGCTTGACCGAGCCCGATTATGGATCGAACCCCTCAGGAATGATCACGCGCGCCCGCGTGCAGAAAGACGGAAGCTGGGTGATCAACGGCGCCAAGATGTGGATCACCAACGGCTCTACTGCGCAGGTGGCAATCATCTGGGCCAAGATCGGCGACGACAAGAGCGACAAGGCGATTCGCGGATTCATAGTGCCGACTGACGCGCCGGGATTCACCTCGAAGGACCAGAAGGGAAAGCTCTCGCTCCGCGCATCGGATACGAGTGAGCTCGTGTTGCAGGACGTGAAGGTGCCGGCGACCGCGCTTCTTCCAAAAACCGACGGAATCAAGAGTCCGCTCATGTGTCTGACACAGGCCCGGTACGGCATCGCGTGGGGCGCGATGGGCGCAGCGCAGGGGTGCTACGAGGAGGCTCTCGCTTACGCGGGCAACAGAGTGATGTTCGGTAAGCCCATAGCTGGATTCCAGTTGCAGCAGCAGCGATTGGCGGAGATGCTGACCGAGCTGGTGAAGGGGCAGCTTCTTGCGTTACACCTCGGCAGGCTGAAGGACGCGGGCACTTTCAGTCCGCAGCAGGTGTCACTTGCCAAGCGCAACAACGTCAGCGCTGCCACGGACATCGCGCGTGAAGCACGCAGACTGCTCGGCGCCAATGGCATACTTGCCGAATATTCGTCGATGCGGCACATGGCGAACCTCGAGAGCGTCTACACATATGAGGGCACGCACGACATTCATACTCTGATACTGGGACAGGCTGTGACCGGGTTGAGCGCATTCGAATGACCGAACGGCGAACGAAACACCGCGCGGGCACCGTAGATCTCGGGCTGAGGGGCGAGAAGGTGAAGCTCGGCGACCACATCGCCTATTTCTGGGAAAACAATACACAATTCGAGGAAGCGGTCGGATTTCTGCTCGTCGGCATCAGAAAGGGCGATCACGCAGTCGTGTTCGGTCACGACGACGCGAACAAAAAAGTCGTCGATCTGCTGCGGAGGAAAGGGCTGGATACCGATCACCTCCAGACTTCGGAACGGCTAACTGTGATCACAGGAGGGCCGAGCGGAGACAGAATGCTCGGGCACATCGGCGAGACGTTTCAAGGGGCGGTCGAGCGCGGCTCCGGTTGCATAAGACTGCTCGGCAATATCGGCTGGTCGAAGCCTGGCTGGCCCGACGATCTCGACATACTTGCGTTCGAATCGAAAGTGACTGGCGCCGCGAAACAGTTCCCCTGCGTCGTCATGTGCATGTACGACGTCGCGTCTCTCTCGGGCAGCATCATGGTGCACGGCGCCTACGAGACCCACCCTCTCACGTTTTGCGGCAACGTGCTTCGTGAAAATCCGTTCTACGTCGGGGTCGATGAGTATCTGGAGCGACTGAAGACAGTCTGACACACATCTAAGGGCGTCACTACATTCTCCCTTCGGTTGAAGTCGAAGCGGAGCATTAACGCCTGACGACGAGTCGTCGCCTGATGCGATCCTCTAGAATTGCGATCCTGGTGGTTGCTGTCGCCCTCGCTGCGGCGACAGCCGCCTGGCTCTTTCCACGCGCATTTCCGATCGTCGCGCTCAAGCAATCTCTCACGCGCGAGGTTGCGCTCGCCCGTGCCGATTCGTTCTTCCGCGCTCACTCGCTCGCCCCGGCCGGCGCGCGCACAGTCGTGCGATTCCAGGGAGACGATTCCCTCCGCACCTTCGTCGAGCTGGCCGGCGGCGGTCACGATTCACTGAACGCGCTCGTTCGCGGCAGAGATGTCGCTCCCTTTACCTGGTCGGTTCGCGCGTTCCTTCCAGGCGATCCTCGCGAAGCGCGCGTTCATTTGGCACCCGACGGCCACATCATCGGATTCGATCGAAGGCTTGCCGATGCGGACAGCCTCCCGCTGGTGACCGGGGACTCGGGCCAACGCCTCGCGGAGCTAGCGCTCAATACATGGGTCGATAATCGCGAGGATCGCTGGAAGCTCGTCACGTCATCATATGAGACGAAGAAAGTCAGCGGCCGGATTGACCGAACCTACACCTTCGAGCGCGTTGACCGGCGCATCGGTGGCGCGCCGATCCGCGCTGAAATCGGAATCGCTGGCGACACTCCGGCGCGGATCAGACCGTATGTAGAGATTCCCGAATCCTTCCGCCGACGGTACGCCGAG
>CATPBN010000107.1 GCA_955652635.1 uncultured Gemmatimonadaceae bacterium | reverse complement strand
CCGCAGGCAACGAGGGAGCACGTGACGGCAATGCCTATGACAAATCGCTTCATTGGTACTCCGGCGATGAGATTGCTTCTGAGACGCAAAGGCAAATCCTATTCAAAGTATCACCCAGCTCGCACGCTGTGAAACTACTTACACTTGCGCGTGATCTGCACCGACGAAAGGCACGCGAAAAACATTCGCTGTTCGTCGCCGAAGGCGTGCGCTCGGTCGAAGAACTCCTACGCTCCGGCTTGACGGTTCGCGGCGCGCTGGTAGCCCCTCAACTCTCGTCCGCTCCGCGAGGCGAAGCATTGCGTAAGCACCTCGATCAGTCGGGCGTTGAAATCGCGGAAGTTTCCGAGAAGGATTTCCGCAGCGCCGCTGAGACGGAGTCGCCACAAGGCATCATCGCCATCGGTGTAGTTCCGTCCCGTTCTCTGGATACACTCGAAATACCCCCGGTGTGCCGCATCCTGGTGCTCGACGCGGTCCAGGATCCAGGGAATGTGGGAACCATACTTCGCACAGCAGCGGGCCTTGGGGCAACGGCGACGATCGCGTTGCCCGGGACGGTGGATCTCTGGAACCCAAAGGTAATTAGAAGCTCAATGGGGGCTCAGTTTCACCACCCCGCATTTCACGCCGAATGGGCAGAACTGTCACGGCTGCTGGAGCGGGAGAAGATCGAGCTATGGGCCGCGGACGCCCGCGGGGAACCACTCGATAGAACGCGTGCTGTTAAGCGACTGGCAATCGTCGTAGGTAGTGAAGGGTCGGGCCTCAGCCCGGACGTCCGCGCGAAAGCGGACCGAACCATCTCGTTGCCCATCGCCAACAACGTCGAGTCTCTGAACGTGGCCGTGGCAGCGGGAATCATTCTCCACGAGCTTCGTCCATGATCGACATTCTGGAATCCATTTACGTGTTCGCGGTTGGGGCCTGTATCGGCTCATTTCTCAATGTGTGCATCGGCCGATGGCCCGAAGGTCTCTCGGTCGTGAAGCCCCGGTCGAGGTGCCCCAAATGCGGGCACCAGATCAAAGCGACGGAGAACATTCCGCTAGTGAGTTGGCTGCTGCTCCGCGGGCGCTGCAGTGGCTGCGGCGAGCGCATCTCGATCCAGTATCCGATCGTGGAGCTCCTCGTTGGCCTGCTTTGGCTCGCTGCCTTCCTGCAACTCGGGATGTCCTTTACTGCCTTCCGCGTGGCCGTGTTCGCAACCGTCCTTCTCGGCATATCGATCACGGATGCAAAGCACTTTCTCATCCCCGATGGCTTCACGGTCTTTGGGCTGTTCTTCGTGCTCCTGACGTCATTCGTGGCGCTCTACCTCGGTGAGTCGTTTCCGTTCACCGGACCCTGGGACGCGGTTATTGGGATGTGTGTTGGCGCCGGCGCGATCTCCGTTGTCGGCTGGCTCGGGGAAGTGTGGCTCAAGCGCCCTGCAATGGGATTCGGTGATGTGACACTCATGGCTGTTGTCGGCGCCGCCGTCGGTCCGACCCGCTCGCTGCTCACGATATTCATAGGCGCCGTTATCGCGCCGATAGTGTTGCTGGGTGTCGTCTATCCGTTATCTGCTCGTGGGCTGGCTGACGATGCAGGCCAAACAGAGCTCGCGCTGGAGGCGGGCAGTGCGTGGCGCAAACGAGAGCTGCCGTTCGGCGTCTTTCTTGCGCCCGCGGCACTCATCGCCTTGCTTTGGGGAGACACATTCATTGCGTGGTATCTGCGCATCTCGGGGCTGTAACAAGGGGTTTCCTCCATCTGCATGAAATGACCGTTTACCTGAATCGAAGCATCTTCCTCGCGGGGATGGCGTCTCTCGGCCTCGTATCCGCGTGCGAAAGCCAGAAGCCCAAATACGAAGGCCCCTACGCCGCACAGGTCGCCGAAGCGGTACCGATGATCGAAAAGGCGGTGGGTCTCAAATTCAAGACTCCGCCGAGAGTCGAAACGCGCTCGAAGGAGCAGGTAAGACAGTACATCGTCAAACAGGTCAGCGACTCACAGGCCGTTCGCGAGATCAGAGGCGAAGAGGCCGCCTACAAGAGGCTCGGCCTGATCCCCGATACACTCAAGCTACAGTCCTTCCTCGAGAGCCTGCTCGTCGAGCAGATAGTTGGCTTCTACGATCCCCACACGAAGATTCTGTACATCGTGGATGGCTCACCCAAGGACCTTGTGACGACGATCGTGACCCACGAGCTCATTCACGCGCTCCAGGACCAGTACATCAGCCTTGATTCCGTACAGAAGACCGTCGGCGACAACGATCGGACTTCGGCGGCGCAATCCGTGTTCGAAGGTCAGGCCGTCTACGAGCAGATCTCGATCATGCTCGGTGGCTCGAACATCGCCATCAATCTCCCGGGCGGATGGGACCGGATCAGAGAGATGATCCGCGAGACCCAGTCATCGATGCCGATTTTTGCAGCCGCTCCGCGCGTAATTCAAGAGACGCTCATTTTCCCGTATCTGAGCGGAGCGGAATTCTACAGGAATTACAAGGAGCGAAAGCCGGGCTCGATCATCTACAAGGACATGCCGGTTTCCACCGAGCAGATCATTCATCCCTCTGCCTATTTCGGTACTCGTGACAATCCTACGAAGGTTACGCTCGGGCCACTCACGAACGCGAACGCTGTTTACGAGAACGACCTGGGAGAATTCGAGACGCGACTTTACCTGTTCCAGCATCTCAACGACCAGAACGAGGCGATCCGTGGCGCGGCGGGCTGGGACGGAGATCGCTACGCAGTAGTCAATACGCCGCAGGGCCCGGGCATCGTCTGGCTCACGGTTTGGGATTCAGCCGTCGAAGCCGGGGAGTTCTACGATCTCGCAGGCCAGGCGATTGAAAAGAGATTCTCGACGAAGGCCACGTCGGGAAGCTCGAATCTCGTAAAAAAATACTCGGCCTCCGGTCGCGCGCTTCAACTGAGCACCACTGAGATCGGCGGTAGACCGGTCGTCATTTATGAGGATCTTCCGGTTGGCGCGAACCCGAACATCCTCAATCCTGCAGCGGTGAAGCTCGTCCAATAGCGGCTAGAGTCCCAGCAGCTTCTGTAGACCGAAAGTGCAGACGCCGATCAGTCCCCCGAGGACGTAGCCGGTGGTGATGATCAGGTTCAGCTCGTTCTGAATCACGTTGCGCAGGATCTCTTCCACGCGATCGACGCTGAAAGCCATCACT
>CATPBN010000106.1 GCA_955652635.1 uncultured Gemmatimonadaceae bacterium | reverse complement strand
TCTGTGGTTCATCTACGTCTCGTACATCGTGTTGCGCGGAGCGATCGATTCGCCCGAGATGCGCGCGCGCTACTCGGCGGTGTTGGGAATCCTTGGAGCGCTGTTGATCCCGTTCATCCATCTGAGCGTTTATCTCTTTGCGACCATGCATCCAATGCCGATCATCGGAAAGCCGAGCGCGCCGTCGCTCCCGAACGAGATGCTGCTCACGCTCTTTCTTTCGCTGATCTCCTTTACGCTGCTTTACTTCTCTTTCGTCAGTTCACGGTATCACTACGCAGTTGAGCGCGATACTCTCATTGAAGCCGCGAAGCAGCATGCCTGAGACATCCTCGTACTATCACCTCGCCTACACCTTCGCGCTCGGCATCTACGCGCTATATGGTGTCAGCCTTTATTTTCGACGCAAGCGCCTGAGGGACAGGTAGTGGCGGCAAATCTCTCGGCCTCTCCAGGGGCTCCATCGACAATCTCCGATCCGGTGAATGCTCGGATCCTGGCGGTCTCCGAAGATCGATTCTCCGGTTTCGTCAACGAGCCGTTCGCCGAGATCGCTTTCTCCGCTGAGCTTACGGAAGAAGTGGTCATCGAGCGCCTGCGCGCGATGCTGTCAGCCGGTGTGATTCGCCGAATCAGGCAGACGTTGATGGCAACTAACCTCGCGTCCGGTGCATTGGTGGCGTGGCGCGTGCCGAGCGAAAGGCTGGATTCCGCTTTCAACTACATGTCGAGGGAGGATCCGTTCTCGGGTCACGTGGTGATCCGCTCGACCGACGCCGAGACGACAGGATCGGCCTACAGATTGTGGACGACGCTCAAGGTGCCGCAGGGATTCTCGATGACCGGACACTGCGATTTCCTGGCGTCACAAGTAGGCGCGGAGACGTACCGGATCATGCCGGCGAAGAGGCTTTTCACTCTTGGGGTCGGTCACGTGCGCCGGCGTGGAATGGAGCCTGGCTCGCGAAGTGAAGAGCCTGGACGCGTTCTCGACACCAACGTAGTCGAACTGTCTCCGCTCGAATGGCGCGTGCTGACGGCGCTCAAGCGCGAGTTCACAGTCGATGAGATCAGGCCCGATCCGTGGCGCAGCCGTGCCGAGGAATCCGGCCTCCCGCTCGAGGAATTCATTCGCGTCGCCCGGTCTCTCAGCGCGCGTGAAGTGATCGGAAGGTTCTCCACGTTCCTGGAGCACGTCAAGCCGTCGGCGACTGGCGAACGTGTCACGAGATACAACGCGCTCTTTCACTGGCGTGTCCCTCCTGGGCGAGAGATTCAAGCCGGAAGGGAAGTGGGCCGGCATCACATCCTCACCCACGCGTACTGGCGCGAGGGCGGGCCGGAGTTTGGCAACGTGAACATTATGGCAGTCGCACACGGTACCGACAAAGATCTGGTGCTCGCGCACAAGGTGGCCATCGACAAGCATCTCGAGGAAGCGGGGATTCCGGTTCTCTACACCAATGTCTTCTGGGGTGGCCGCAGCGAGATAAAGCCATCCGAGATCTCGCCGGTTGAATACGCCAAGTGGGCTACGCAAGCGGGGCTCACACCCGATGAGCTGCGCCGCACACATGGAGCTTCGTCGACGGAGAGAACAGCAGGACTGCGTCTTGAGTGAAGGAAAAGTCTTTCTGGTAGGTGCAGGTCCCGGTGATCCTGGTCTCATCACGGTAAGAGGGAAGCAGCTCATCGACTCAGCGGACGCAGTCGTCTATGATGCGCTCGCTAGCACGTCGCTTCTTCCGCCCGGAGCGAGAGAGACGGGCCTGCCCGAGCTTTACTACGTCGGAAAACGCGGCGGAGCGAAGGACTCGGTGAGCCAGAGCGAGATCAACGCGCTTCTCATCAGGCTCGCGCGCGAAGGCAAGCGCGTCGTGCGACTGAAGGGCGGCGATCCGTTCGTGTTCGGTCGTGGCAGCGAGGAAGCGCAGGACCTGAACGACGCTTCGGTCGCGTTCGAGGTCGTCGCGGGGGTGACGGCTGGTATCGCCGCTCCGGCGTACGCGGGGATTCCCGTCACGCACAGGGGGATCGCGACCTCCGTAACTTTTGTGACGGGCCACGAAGATCCTGCCAGGCCCGGCACGCAGACCAACTGGGCAGCGCTCGCCAAATCGGGCGGCACAATTGTTTTGTACATGGGAGTGAAAACCCTGCGCAAGATCGCCGACGCCCTGATCGAAGGCGGGATGCCAGCCGAGATACCAGCGGCGGCAATCCAGTGGGGGACTCTGCCAAAGCAGCGCACCGTGGTCGCGACGCTCGACACTCTCGCGTCCAAAGCCGAAGAGCAGAATCTGACCGCGCCGGTGATCACGGTGATCGGGTGGTCGGTAGTTCTCCGCGATGAGCTGAACTGGTTCGAGCAGCGACCGCTCTTCGGAAAGCGAATCGTCGTTACGCGCGCGACTCAACAAGCTCCGCTCCTCAGTGAGAAGCTTCGCGACCTCGGCGCTGACGTCATCGAGATGCCCGCAACGCAGATTGCGCGTCTCGATCTTTCTCCACTCCGCTCGGCCATCGCTGATATTTCCGATTACGGCTGGCTGATTTTCACCAGTCAGAATGCCGTCGCCATTTTCTGGGAGCAGTTTCTGGGCGGGGGCCGCGATGCGCGCGCGCTGGCGGGAGTGAAAATCGCCGCTGTCGGTCCCGCGACTGCGGGAGCACTCCTCGAGCACGGGATCACGGTCGATCTGATTCCAAAGCGCTTCGTCGCCGAAGG
>CATPBN010000105.1 GCA_955652635.1 uncultured Gemmatimonadaceae bacterium | reverse complement strand
GTGCCGTGACTCCCCCTCGACCGGACCGGCGCTGCTGCTGCGCCTGAATAGAAAAAGCCAGCGATGCCAATACCACAGCGACAATCAACGTACGTCTGAACATGGTTATCGGTCGCCGGCCATCAGAGAGTCAAGGCGAATGTCGATGATTCGGGAACACTCTGGGTCGTATCATGGCACGCGACATCGATGCATCCAGCGACGTCAGCGTGTTACCCAACGATCTGACGGAGCACCGCGCGGACAGGCGCCGCATCCAGGGCCATGAGCTTTAACGGGAATGCCATCAGCTCGTACATCGTTGGGGTCACTCTCCGTAGATCGAGATTCTCCAGGATCGCGGCATTTTCCGAGAAGAGCATGTGATGCACGGGTAGGTTCTTGCTCTCCCTTGGATCGACGGAAGGTGCGTCGACACCGAGTAAACGGAGCCCCCGACCAAGCAGTGTTCGGACACAGGATTCAGACAGAGTTGGCCAGTCCTCCGGGAATGCGCCGCTGGCAATCGTCCGCCCGGTACGAAGAAGAAGTCGCTCCACAAAGGGCAGCGACTGAATTTTCTCAAGATCCTCCATCTCGATCTCTTTGCTGAGACTCGAAACGTCTACAACAATGGCGGGACCGAAGAAAGCGTCCAGCGACAGCTCGTGCGAGCCTGACCACCCTTCGCGGACGTGGATCGGCGCATCAGCGTGCGTGCCAACGTGCGGACTCGAGCTGAATGACGAAACGTTGACGCTCGCGCCTGCGCCGATCAACGAAGCCCATCCACAGGTGAATGGCGTATCTCCGGGCCACTCTGGCGTGTCGGGATTGAGCATGACGCTGATGTCGCGAAGGGTTGGCTCATTACCGTTCACGATGACCAGCCTAGTTCTTACTCAGGAGTTTCTTGGCGGTCTCGACCATTCGATCTACCGTGATGCCGAGGTGGGTGTAGATAGTCGCTGCCGGCGCCGATGCGCCGAAACGCTCAAGGCCGAGTATGACTCCGTCATCGCCGACCCAGCGGTACCACGACATCGGGTGCGCGGCCTCCATCGCGATGCGCCGAACGCCTTTGGGCAACACGCTGTTGCGATACGATTCGTCCTGTCTGGCGAAGAGCTCGTGGCTCGGCATGCTGACTGTGCGCGCACGGATGCCGTCAGCCTCCAACTTCTTTTGCGCGTCGAGAATGAGTCCGACTTCCGATCCGCTCGAGATGAGGACTACCTCGGGGGCACCGCCTGGTGCGTCAGCGAGAACGTAGGCTCCTCGCGCCAGCCCGGTCGCCGGCGCGTACTTCGTCCTGTCGATGAACGACAACTTTTGCCGGGTCAGCACCAGAGCGACGGGACCGTTTTTGTGCTTGAGCGCAACCCGCCAGGCCTCGGCGGTCTCTGAAGCATCCGCTGGTCTGATCAGTGTCATGTCAGGAATCGCGCGCAGTGCGCTGAGCTGTTCGATCGGCTGGTGGGTGGGACCATCTTCGCCGAGTCCGATCGAATCATGGGTGTAAACGTATATGACGTGCCGACTCATGATGCACGCCAATCTGACTGGGGGCCGCATGTAATCGGAGAAGATCAGGAACGTCGCACCGTATGGTATGATTCCGCCGGTCAGAGACATTCCGTTCATGATCGATCCCATCCCGTGCTCGCGAATTCCGAAATGGAAATTGCGACCGGCATAACTGTCGGCGGAAAAGCTCGGCTCGCCCTTGATGATCGTGTTCGTCGAGCTCGCCAGATCGGCAGAGCCGCCGATCAACTCCGGGATCTTGCCGGCGATCGCGTTGATGACGACGCCAGAGGCGGCGCGGCTTGCCACGTTTCCGTCTTTCGCCGTGAACGTCGGAAGCGCGGCCTCCCACCCGTCGGGGAGATCACCGCGCAAACGGCGTTGCAACTCCTTCTCGAGTCCTGGGTTCGCCGCCTTGTAAGCGTCGTAGACTTTCTTCCATTCGTCTTCCGTCTTTGCTCGCCGTTTCGCCGCTTCGCGCCAGAACCGAAGCGCTTCGGGAGCGACGTAAAACGGCTCCTGCGACGGATATCCGAGCGCCTGCTTGGTGAGCTTGATCTCTTCGACTCCGAGCGCCGATCCATGTGCCTCGGCGGTGTCGTGCTTGTTTGGGCTTCCGTAACCGATGTGAGAGCGAACGACGATCATTGAAGGACGGGACGTTTCCGCTTTCGCTGCATCGATCGCCCGATTGAGGGCAGCGAGATCGTTGACGTCGGCGACGCGCTGGGTGTGCCACCCGTAAGCGGCATATCGAGCGGCAGTGTCGTCGCTGAAGGTAAGTGCGGTGTCCCCTTCGATCGTGATGTGGTTGTCGTCGTAGAAGCCGATCAGCTTGCCCAGCTTGTGGTGGCCAGCGAAGGACGCTGCTTCATGCGAGACGCCTTCCATCATGTCGCCATCACTGGCGATGAAGTAGATGTTGTGATCGAAGATTTTCTGGTCACGGTTGAATACCGCGGCCATGTGGGCTTCTCCGACCGCCATACCTACCGCGTTGCCGACGCCCTGGCCAAGTGGACCGGTTGTCGTCTCGACGCCGTGTGTGTATCCGTACTCGGGATGACCTGGGGTCTTGCTCTCCCATTGCCGGAACTGCTTCAGATCGTCGAGCGTGAGATCGTACCCGGTGAGATAGAGCACGCTGTACAGCAACATCGAAGCGTGGCCAGCAGATAACACGAAGCGATCACGGTTGAGCCAGTTCGGATCCGCCGGATTGTAGCGCAGGTGTTGTGTCCAGAGGACGTAGGCGAGCGGCGCGAGCGCCATCGGCGTTCCCGGATGGCCCGAGTCGGCTTTCTGAACTGCATCCATCGCCAGGACTCTGATCGCGTTGATGCAGAGGTCCTCCAGCGATTGGCCGGATGTCGACGGAGAAGAAGGTGGGGCTGATTGTGGGGCGAGCATTATTTACAAGCTACCTCATACGCGGACGCGTTGTAGTGCGAGCCAGTCGGCGGCCTCGCGGACTTCAGTGGGGAGAAGATTGTGGCCAGCCAGTTGCCATTTCAGCGTGACCTCGGCGTGTGAGGCTTCGAATAACTCAACCAGCTTCTCGACGCTTTTTGCGGGTACGATGGGATCCATCTGGCCCGAGGATATGAAGACGCCGGCACCGCTCAAGTCTGGTTGCTCATGGGGCTCGAACACCAGCATCGGGCGAAACATAATTGCCCCTCGAAGCAATCCGGGCTCGATAAACATCACTGTGGAGGCAATGTTGGCACCATTCGAATAGCCTAGTGCGAAGATGCGCTCGGGATTCAATCCATACTTCGAGGTGGCGGCGCGAATGAAGCGATTTAGCTCCTCGCCGCGTGACTTCACCTCTTTCGGATCGAATACGCCTTCCGCAAGTCGCTTGAAGAAACGGGGCGCGCCGTTCTCGAGAACGTTGCCGCGCGGACTCAGAATCGCGGCGCCCGGAGCGATCGCTTGGCCGATTCCGATGAGATCGTTCTCGTCGCCTCCAGTTCCGTGCAAAACGACCAGCGTCTCGGGTGACGTTTTGTCGTCGGCGGGTACGAAGCGATGGATGAAGCCAATGTCTTCGGTCATGCGTTGGGACCGCGCAGCTCGAGGGGTGTGTGAATATTCGGAAGGAGTGCCTCGATCTCGAACCGCCGGGGCTCAAGCCAGTCTGGAAGCTTCAAGGATTGTCCGAGCAAGTCGAGCGGCTCGTCGACTGCGAATCCGGGACCATCGGTCGCGATTTCGAAGAGCACGCCGCCTGGCTCGCGGAAATAGATGGATTTGAAGTAATCGCGATCGAGTTGTGGCGTGACGTTATAGCCCAACGATGTGAGCTCGGTGCGAAGGCGCATTTGCTCGGTTTCATCAGGTGCGCGGAAAGCCACGTGGTGCACCGTTCCTGCTCCCATCACTCCGGGCCAGATGCCGGGTACGCAGCGTAGATCGATGATCGATCCGAGACCACCGTCGCCAGTCGCGTAGCGGAAAATGCTGCCTTGCTCACGTACCAGCTTAAACCCAAGAGTGTTAGTAAGGAGCTGACCGGTCAGCTCGTTGGCATCGAGCCAGAGAGTGACTGAATAAATGCCGCGAATAGCGTGTTCGGGAGGTATGCCCGCGCCTGACCATCCCATGCGCGCGTCGGCGGCGGGATGTGCGACGAGCTCGCCCATGAATCCGTCGTGGTCCTTGAAAGCGATGACGCGCTCATCCTCAAAACGGGCAATCGGCTGTGCGAACTCAACCTGTTTCCTTATCAGTCGTTCTATCCAGAAACCGACCGAGCTGGGGAGTATCGCGAACGAGGTGACAGCCACCTGGCCTCCGCCCTGTCTTCCTCGCCGCGCATCCGGCCAGGGAAAGAAGGTAAGAATGCTTCCCGGGTTCCCTCTCTCGTCACCGAAATAGAAGTGATAGGTGGTAGGGTCGTCGAAGTTTACGGTACGCTTGACGAGTCTGAAGCCGAGGACGCCGGCGTAGAAATCGAGATTCCGCTGGGGATCGCTCGCGATACCGGTGACGTGATGAATACCGGCAGTGCGGAAGCTCATCGAATCGATTCTTGCTTAGGTTATCGCCTGGATGGCATAATACCTACAATCTTTACCCTTCCATTGAAGCAACGGATATGCCGTTCGCTGAGGCACCGATGTGAGCCGCCCCCAGCAAACCAGAAAGCCAAAAGCAAAACGTTTTCGCAGTCTGAGCGATCCACACACGCTTAGCGAGCTTGCGTTGCGTCTGAAGGAAGGAATTTACATCACGACTCTGGACGGGGACATCATCGATGCCAATCCGGCATTCCTTGAGATGTTCGGGGTTGAATCGCTGGAGGAGCTGAAGGGATTCCGGACGAGCGATTTCGTCAGGCCCGAGGTGAGAGCGAGAGAGATGGCACTGCTCGAGCGCGATGGGTCGGTTCGCGACATCGAGTTTCAAGTCACGCGTCGCGATGGAGAGGTGAGGACGGTCGTCGACAGCGCATTTCTCTCAGTCGATCCGAAAACCGGGGATAAATACTGTCACGGTATTCTCGTCGACATCACGCAGCGAAAAGAGCTACAGACCCAGCTCCTCGAGCTGAGCATCCGCGATCCGTTGACCGGCTGCTACAACCGTCGCTATCTGAATACGGTCACGCGGCAGTGCGAAGCCCAGCCAAAGGGGGAGTGGGGCTGCATCTATCTCGACATCGATCATTTCAAGCAGTACAACGACAAGAATGGTCACGCCGAGGGGGACAGCGTGCTGGTGAAGATGGCCCGGTTCCTCATGCGCCATGTCCGAGCGGAAGAAGCCGTAGTGCGAGTTGGGGGCGATGAATTCCTGGTTGTACTCTGCGACTCCGACCAGGACCAGACCGATCACGTGGCCGCCCGACTTCGCACGGCAGCCGCGATGTCGGCACCCGTGCCATTCTCGATGGGATGGGCAGGGCGGAGGAACGGAGAGAGCTTCGAGGAAACAATGGTTCGAGCAGACCATAGACTGCTTGAGGTCAGGGTAGATGAGCGGCGCCCCCTGCAAAAGCGGCGGAAAAAGAAACCAAAGGTCAGTTAGCCCTCCCTAACGGGGCTCAACTTCCGGCTAGACAAAAAGGCGCCCGAGCGTGTGTAACTGCGAGTCCGACACACGTCCCACAGTAGAACCCTTTTCTACTGGTGTCTCATGCGCAGACTTCTATTGTTGGCCGCTCTCAGCATTCCGAAACTCATTTCCGCCCAGATTGCGATATGCCCACCGCCCGGGTCGATGGGTCCCACGCCGTTTTGCCGGCCTGGCATGCCCTGCCCCAGACCGGTATGCCAGATTCAGCCGGCATACGTTGTCCGTCAGAGCAGCGATGTGCGCGTCGAGCTTGTCGATCGCGTGCTGCGGTACGAGGTCACTGAGACATTCATAAATCGTGGAAACAGAGTCGGCGAAGCAGACTTCATGTTTCCGTTGCCGAAGGGTGCCGCATTCCAGGATCTCAAGCTTTCCATCAATGGAGAGATGGTGGCCGGCGAAACGATGAACGCCAGCCAGGCGCGGCAGATTTACGAAGAGATCGTTCGACGCCAGCGTGACCCTGCCCTTCTCGAATGGATGGGATATGGGCTGCTGCGCGCGAGAATCTTTCCGATTGCTCCGGGTGAGCAGAAAAAAGTGGTCGTGCGGTTTCAGACTGTAGCCGAGCGCGAAGGGGACGCGCTCAGGGTCGACTACTTCCGCGGAATGCGGACAGCTCAGCGCGATCTGAATCAAGAGTCGGATGGCAGGACGTCGTTTGTGCTCACGTACCCCGACGAACCGATGTACGGAAGGGCGTACTCTCCGACGCATTCGCTCTACGAGGGCGGATACGTCAGAGACGGAGAGGATTCGGAAGATCGTTCCTTTGTCTCGAACGTTCGCAGCTCGATGCGCAGAATCGAAGTCCGGGATGCGACAGGTGAAGTAACGATCCTGATTCCGATTCGGCGCTCGACGAACCCGGCGATCTCGCTACTGACGAACGCGCCTGGCAACGGTGATGGATTTGCGCTCATCACGCTGTCGCCGCCGTCGGTCCGTCCTCGTCCCGTCCCGCGGGATCTGACCTTTGTCATCGACGTTTCCGGGTCGATGTCCGGGGCGAAAATCGAGCAGGCACGTTCGGCCGGCAACCAGATCCTGCGCTCGCTATCGCCAATGGATCGATTCAGGTTGATCGACTTCTCGAGTGATGTACGCACGTTCCGCGATGGCTTCTCGACTGCGACGCGTGAGAACCTTCGCGCGGCGGAGCGATATCTGGATCAGCTCGAGGCGCAGGGCTCGACCAACATCTCTGGAGCGCTTGATGAGGCGCTCTCGACGCCGACACAACCGGGGCGGCTGCCGATCATCTTGTTTCTCACCGACGGCCAGCCGACGGTGGGCGAGCGCGACCCATCAGCGATTGCCTCGCACGTCGCCAAGGAAATAGGATCGCGACGCCTCTTCACATTTGGCGTCGGAGCTGACCTAAATGTGTCTCTCATCGAACAGCTCGCTCTCGAGGGCCGCGGAACTGCCAGTTTTGTGAGGCCGGAGGAATCGGTCGAGCGGGCGGTCGGAATCGTGGCGAGCCGGCTGACAAGTCCTCTCGTCACCGATATCCGTGTTCATGGAGATGGTGTGCGACTTCTCAAGATGCATCCGTCAGGACCTGTGGACATATTTGCAGGAGAGGACCTGGTGGTTCTCGCGCGCTACAGCGGGAGCGGCGAGGCGTTCGTGCGATTCGACGGACAGACGACCAGTGGTCCCGTGAGCTGGAGCTCGCGTGTCAACTTTCCTGACCGTTCGCGCGAGAATCCTTTTGTTGCGCGGCTATGGGCCACTCAGCGAGTCGGATTTCTGAGCGCGGAGAGAAGAAAGCACGGCGGCTCGCAGGAGATCGATGATGAGATCCGCGATCTGGGAGATCGTTTCGGAATTCCGACGGAGTTCTCCTCATATCTCTTGGTCGAGCCTGGAATGAACCGGCAGCCAGTGATCCTGGAACACGCCACACCCCGCGATAATCCGGCGGTCGTCACGGGCGCCGCGGGCAGGCCTGCAATTCAATTCGAGGCCGCCAAAGCTGCCGCAGCGCAACGCTCTGCAACCAGCCTTTCCATGGCTGATGAAGCCGACTTCAGCGGCAGTGCACGCCGAGGGGTCAGCATGACCCGAGCTGGCAACGTGACCTTCGTATTACGCGACAGCGTATGGACCGACGTCCGTTACAAGAAAACCGAAACGGTTCTGCAGGTGAAGCCATTCTCGGATGCGTACTTCAAGCTGATCGAGATGGTGCCAGACCTGCGTGAGGCGTTCTCGGTCGGCGAGCGCGCCATAGTAGCCGGGCACAGTATGGCGATCGAGCTGACTCCGGCAGGCAAGGACAGCCTCACCGATCGTGATGTGAATCTGATAAGGGATCGCTGGTAATCGAGTGACCGACGTCGATCGACTCTTCCGAACGTACAACGCCGCGTTGGTGCGATATCTGACGCGGCGTTTGGGGGATCGCGACTGGGCCGAGGAAGTCGCGCAGGAGACGTTCGTGCGCGCTCTCCGGCAGACTTCGATACAGAACGAGCGTGCGTGGCTCTTTGCGGTGGCGACGAATCTCGTTCGCGATGAAGCGAGGAAGGATATGAGACGTCGAAAGCATCTGGCACTGCTGGCTGAAGAGGAACGCGAGACGATGGTCGAGCCAGAGGAGACGACCATCGAGCGCGCGCAGGAGGCGGCGATGGCGCGCAAGGCAGTCGATGCTCTCGCCGAGCGCGATCGGCTCGCGCTTCTGATGCGCGAGGAAGGCTTGGACTACAGTGAAATCGCTGAAGCATTGCAGCTCTCTCCCGCATCGGTGGGGACCACACTATCACGTGCGCGGCGCCGGCTGGTAGAGAGCTATGAAGCTTTGCACAAGAGTCGAGAAGAGAGAGAAAAAAATGCAGCATCTTGACGAAGGGACGATTCACTCATGGCTGGACGGCGCGTTGAGCGCTGACGAAGCCGCGCGGGTGCAAGCGCACGTGGCGGAATGTCCGCAGTGCGCGGTGGCTGTCGCCGAGGCGCGTGGGTTCATAGCTGCCTCCTCTCGCATACTCACGGCGC
>CATPBN010000104.1 GCA_955652635.1 uncultured Gemmatimonadaceae bacterium | reverse complement strand
CGATTACGGGACTGGTCGTCACCAAGATTGACGGGACGGCGAAGGGAGGAATCGTGCTCGCCGTCCACGAAGCCCTCGACGTACCGGTGAAATTCATCGGGATGGGAGAAAAAGCGACGGACCTCGTGGAGTTCGACCCCACGGAATTCGCACGTGAGGTTCTGGAGGGCTGAATGCCGGCTCGGACTGAGGCGCGCCCCGGGAAAATTTATCTCGACATGCCCGTCACCTACCTCAAGGGTGTCGGACCCGCCCGTGCCGAAGCGCTGAGACGTCTCGGAGTCGTTACGGCGCGGGATCTCCTCTTCCACATCCCACACCGCTACGAGGACGCGAGCACCATCAATCCCATCTCCTCCCTCGAGCCGGGCATGGACGGGACGATTATCGGAAGGGTGATCTCCAAGGGGATTATTCCCACTCGGCGCGGTCTCAGAATCTTTCAGGCGGTTCTGAAGGACGACACGGGAATGATCGAGGCATCCTGGCCCGGCCAGCCGTTTCTCGACCGAACGATCGAGAAGGGCGACATGATGCTGCTCACTGGACCGGTCCGGTTCTACCACGGCCGCCAGCTGCAGCCGCGCGAATACATCCACCTCGGCAAAGACGACGAGGGTGTAAAAGGCGGCAAAGTCCTCGCCGTGTATCCGGCGACGGAAGGGCTGTCGTTCAAGGTCATTCGCGGGATAATCGACGCGCACCTCGACACGCTTCTCCCGCTGCTGAAGGAGTATCTGCCGGACGACGCATTGCGGCTCGCTGGAGTGCCCCCGCTCGGCGAAGCGATGCGGATGGTTCACCGGCCCCAATCGATTGCCGAAGGGGCAGAGGGGCGATCGAGGCTGGCATTCGAAGAGCTGCTGTTCGTCCACATACTCCACCGTCGCGCGAACGCTCTGGTGAGAGAGAAGCGGCACGGAATTGCGTTCGAGAACAAGCGCGAGCTGACTACGGCTCTCAAGCAGGCGCTCCCGTTCACGCTGACCAACGCGCAGACGACGGCGCTGCGCGAGATAGTCGCCGACATGGCCAGCGATCGGAAGATGCACCGCTTGCTGCAGGGCGATGTCGGGAGCGGCAAGACGATCGTAGCGTTGTTTGCGGCGCTCCTGGCCATGGAGAACGGCTATCAGGCTGCAATCATGGCTCCCACCGAGCTACTGGCTGAACAACACGCAAGGACCCTGACGGGGCTGCTGGAGCCGCTTGGGATCGAACCGATTCTCGTCACGGGAAGTCTCAAATCCGCGGCGAGAAAGGGTGCCGCGAAGAAGCTCGCGAGCAACGCGCCACTCCTGGCGATTGGAACGCACGCACTGATCCAGGAGGGTGCGGTGTTCGGTCGTCTCGGGTTCGTCACGATCGACGAGCAGCACCGCTTCGGAGTCGAGCACCGCGCCCGGATGTCGGCGAAAGGCGATTCGCCGGACGTGCTGCTCATGAGCGCGACCCCCATCCCGCGCTCGCTTGCGCTCACGTTCTACGGAGACCTGGACGTCAGCACGCTCGACGAACGGCCAGCCGGGAGGCAGCCGGTCACGACGGTGATGCGCCCGGAGAAGGCGAGAGAGCGTGTGCTGGAGTTTGTTGCACGTGAGACGGAGAAGGGGCGACAAGCATACGTGGTCTACCCGGTCATCGAAGAGTCGGAGAAAACGGATCTCAAGGCCGCAACAACGATGTACGAGCTGCTATCGGCGGGCCCGTTCGCCGGACGCGTGGTCGCACTCATTCACGGCCGTGTTCCGGCCGACGAGCGCGAGAAAATCATGCGCGCCTTTCGAGATGGCAAGATCGACATACTGGTGTCGACGACCGTGATCGAAGTGGGGATCGATGTCGCCAATGCGACCGTGATGCTCATAGAGCATCCCGAACGGTTCGGCCTGTCTCAGCTCCACCAGCTGAGGGGGAGGGTAGGCCGAGGCGCGGAGGCCTCGTACTGCATACTTCTTGGAGACGTTGGTGACGAGGCCGCGGAGCGCTTGCGGATTTTCGTAGATACGGACGATGGATTCGAGATCGCACGCGCCGATCTGCGACTCCGCGGAATGGGAAACCTGTTCGGCCAGGAACAGAGCGGCGAAGCGACGTTCAGGATCGCCGATCCTGTCGCCGACGAAGCGCTCAACATGAAGGCACGCGCCGCTGCAGAAATTCTCCTTGAGGGGGATCCCGATCTCGCGATGCGCGACAATGCAGGAATTCGAAAAGAGCTGAGCTCCCGATATGCGCGGGCGCTCGAACTATTCAGGGTCGGCTAACGCTCCAGGTCGGAGCGATCGTGTCGCGTGCGCGCGAAACAGAACTATCTGCTCGGGTTGGCCAAACGCTTCTTGATTCGGTCGAGCTCGGCACTCACCTTCGCCAGTTCATCCTTGGTTTTCGCGAGCTGATCCTTCAGCGCGGCGATCTCCTCCTCCCTTGTCCTGGTCACGACGACCGCGGTGTCGGTTCCCTGAGCGGACGAAAGTGCGGTTGGAGGGCCGGTGCCGCCGCCTGCCGTTAGGCCCTGCGCCGCCACGGCGGTCCGTCGCAGGACGAGCGCCTCATTACGGTAGAGGCCTGCGGAGTCGGCCGTAGCAAGATACTGGTCCAGGGCGGCGATTCCGGCCGCAAGCGAGCCACGCTCGTTGGCCGGATCCAGGGTGTAGACGGCCTTCCAGAATGCGATCTCCTTCACCTCCCGGGTGTCCGGGTGAACCCGCACGTACTCGTCGAGCAGCCGGTCTGCGGCGAAATAATTCCCCGCCTCGACGTCTTTTCGCGCGTAATACAAGGTTCTATCCCAATCGCTCTGAACATTTGGCGTCGAGAGTGGAAGTTGGGCGCAAGCTCCGAGCGCCAGTGCGGACACCATTATTCCGAACGTTCTCATCCAGCTACCTCGGCCTTGGGCGCCGCCTGGCGCCGTCGTTTTACACCCTTGGGCTCTATTGGAAGCGTCACCACGAAAATCGTACCCTCACCAACAGTGCTCTCCACCGTGATCTCTCCACCGTGAGCTTCGACGATTTCTTTCGCAATCGCCAGGCCTAAACCTGTTCCCTTCGTGGCTGCCTGGGCCTGGTTATCCGCCTGAAAGAACTTGTCAAAAATGTGTGGCAGCTGTGCGGCCGAGATGCCGGCTCCGGTATCAGCCACAGTGATGGTTATCTTGTTTTCCTCGGCGCCAACGGAGAGCGCCACCTTCCCGCCTCGCGGCGTGAATTTGAAGGCGTTCGAGAGGAGGTTACCCAGCACCTCGTTGATGCGGTCTTCGTCCCAGTAGACGTTGCGGGGCAGATCTTCTCCGTGATTCACCGTGAACGAGATGTCCCTCTGATTCGCCAGGACGGAGAATGAGCTCTCCAGAGTTGTCAGGAATCGCCGAAGGTCAACTTCACGAACGTCGACTTTCCCTCCGCCCGCCTCGAAGCGGCTGATGTCGAGAAGACGCTTCACCAGGCGGGTAAGCGTGTTCGCCTGCTTGGTGATGGTCTGCAGCACTTCTTTTTGCTTCGGTGGGATCTCGCCGTAAATGCCTTCCTGCAGCAGCTCCAGGTATCCGATGATGACGTTGATCGGCGTCTTGAGCTCGTGCGAAGCCACCCCGACAAATTCCGCGCGGATTCGCTCGAGCTCGGCGAGCTGTCTCGCCATGGTCTGGTAGCTCGCTGCGAGCCGTCCGAATTCTTCGCGCTGATTCGGGGCTATGCCAAGATCGTGATCGAGATCACCCTCGGCGATGGCGTGCATTCCCCGCTCGAGCGCGTACACAGGCCTGCTTACGGAGCCCAGCAACCGGATTCCGATCGCGAGCGCAACCAATAGCGCAATGGGTAGAGCCCCAGCGACGAGTCTCTCTGCGTTGAGAGTTTCGTTGGTTGCATCCGCCACGCGTTGTCGGGTCCGGTTGCGGAGCGTCAT
>CATPBN010000103.1 GCA_955652635.1 uncultured Gemmatimonadaceae bacterium | reverse complement strand
AAGCGTCAACCGATCTGCAACGTTCTGCACTTACTCAGATTGGTCTGGATCTACCGGGAGTATCTAAGGATTGCTGGAGATTCTTCGAGCTGCTATTTGATACCTCTCCGAGAATCTCGACGGTACGGCAACTGGCTCGTCACCTGAACATTCTGCCGAGCACTTTGATGAGTCGTTTCTTCAGGGCAAAGCTGCCGGCTCCCACACGATATCTATTCCTCGCCAGATTGATACGTGCTGCTCGTCTCTTCGAGAATCCAGGACTGTCGGTAGCTCGAGTAGCAAATCATCTGGACTATTCGTCGCCCCAAAGCTTCGGCCGCCATGTGCGCACAATCATGAAAATGTCTCCAGTAAAATTCAGGAGCACATACGATGGACAGGGTATGCTTCGGTTTTTCAGAACAGAGCTGGTTCTTCCTTATGTAGACGTGCTTTGCACATTTCACCCGTCAGCAGCTTACCCAGGCTGGATACCCAAATCACACAAACCCGTACGAGGTGATACTACTTAGCGTATAAGGGCAGCAATGATTTGACTCGCAGTCACGAGGGTCGTGACGCTGACACCAGTCTTTTCAATTGCTTCTCTCCCGCCCTCTTCACGGTCCACCAATGCTAGAACACCGGCAACGGACACTTTCGCGCTGCGTACAGCTTCAATTGCGCGCAGCGCGGAACCGCCAGTGGTTATTACGTCCTCAATTATCGCAACACGGTCTCCCTGCCCGACGGGTCCTTCGAGAAGCTTTCCCATGCCATGAGCTTTTGGTTCTTTTCGCACCGTGAAAGCGCGTAGCGGACGGTCCGACGCAGCACTCGCATAACTGATTGCGTACGAGATCGGGTCAGCTCCGAGCGTGAGGCCTCCTACGGCATCGACTGTCCAGCCCGTCTCCCGAAGTGTCGAGAGCGCAAGAGGCCCAATCATGGCCAATCCTTCCGGGCTCATGGTTGTCAAACGTGCATCGACATAAAAGTCCGATTCCCTTCCTGAGGCAAGCTTGAAGCGACCGCGCTTCGCGGAGCGTTGCGCAAGCAGTGTGATCAGCGCTGAGTAGTCGGTCATGGTGCGAGAGGTTATGGATTCTTATGATTGGAGTCAATGCATTCGCTTTCACAGATTGGGTTTGATTCTTGGACGAGTCTCATTGGATGGATCGTGTCCCTTGCAACGGTTCTGGGTCTTGCCCTGGTGCTGCGGCATGAGCGTCGTCAGGCCCGCAGTCTTGTTGAGCGCTCCAAGGAACTGGAGCGCCTTTCCTCTGAGTTGTTGCGCGTGAATCGGATGAAGAGTGAGTTCCTCGCGAACGTGTCTCACGAGCTTCGTACTCCTCTCAATGCGATTGTCGGTTTTGTCGACCTTCTTCGCGAGGGTGTATATGGAGAGCTAGCTCCACGGCAGGTAAAGCCTGTCGAGCGCATCGAGGCATCCGCCAACCACCTCCGCCACCTTGTCGATCAGGTTCTCGATCTGGCGAAGATGGCTGCGGGACGGCTCGAGATTCATACAGAGACGATTGATCTGCGGCCCTTCGTCCTGGATGTTGCGAGCGAGATAGAATCACTGGTCAGTGAAAAAGGACTCACTCTGTCTCTCGTCATGGGCGCGGCTCTGCCACGAGTTAGAACCGACCCCACCCACCTGCGCCAGATTCTCGTAAACCTTCTCGGAAACGCCGTGAAATACACGAATGATGGAGGAATCGTCGTTCGTACACGCCTCGTCGACTCCTCCTTCGAGAGCGGTCCTCCGTTGCCAGATCGAGCTCCATACCAGGTCAATCCATGGATCGGAATACAGGTGATCGATACCGGAATTGGGATTCATCCGGCGGACCAAAGTCGGATCTTCGAAGAGTTTGAGCAGGTTGATGCGGGTCCACGCGGCAACTCCGCAGAGCGTGGCACTGGACTCGGGCTCGCTATCTCCAGGCGACTTGCCGGCCTGATCGGAGGGATGATCAAGCTCGAGAGTGAGCCGGGGAAAGGATCAACCTTTACACTTTGGCTCCCTGTTGATCCTGACGATCTAACGGCTGCGCCTAAGTAGCCCTTTGAACTTGGTGAGAATCTTCGGCTGATCAGGTGGGATACTAGCAGCCTCCACGAAAGCGTTGGCGAAGACGACTACGCTCGAGTACCGGTCAGCGGGAGAGCGCGACAGAGCGCGCATCACAACAGCGTCGAGTTCGCTCGTAAAATCAAAATTGCCTTCTCCGGCATCTTTGAGAGGAATCGGAGGCATTGTAAGGAGCTGGGTAAACATCTCACGTGGCGCTTTGGCGGTATAGGGAAGGCAACGCGTGAGGAGGTAATAGGCTATTGTTGCCAGACTGTACTGGTCAGCAGCAGCAGTCACGATTTCGCCTGATAATGCTTCCGGGGCGATATACATGAGAGTCCCCACGAAGAACCCGGCGCGTGTGAGCCGTTCGTCGCCCGAAGCCTGTGATGTGTCTGTCGCAATGCCGAAATCGAGCAGCTTAACCCGACGGGTCTTCGCGTCGTACATCACGTTTTCCGGTTTCAAATCACGGTGCACGATTCCGGCATCGTGAGCTGCCTGGACCCCAGCAGCTATCTGCGAGACAATAGTCGAGACCTCATCTCTCGGCAGTGGGGCGTACTGCTTGGCGTAACGGTCGAGAATCTCGCCTTCGGCCCACTCGATTGCGAGAAAATGAAGACCACTCTCGGACTGCCCTATTTCAATGGTCTCAACGACGTTGGGATGCTTTACACGGGCGCCGTATTTTGCTTCTCGTACGAAGCGAGTAACGGCTGTCGCGTCCTGGCGCAGTTTTTCCCGTAGCACTTTTAGAGCGACGGTGCCATGATTCGGGTGTTCAGCCAGGTATACGGCTGAAGTTCCGCCTTCGCCTACTTCCTTCCTGACGCTATAGCCAGCTACGGAAGCGCCGACCATCTGTTCTCGAGACACGCCGCGAAACTAACAGAAACTAGCGAAACCGGATAGGGTATTAATCACTCATGCTGATTTTCAAGAAACAATTTCCGGAATTGCTGCTTCTGGGCTCAGCTCTCGCGTGTAGCTCTGCAACGTCAGGCGGAAACCCACGTCCAAATCCGCGAGCCCTCCCGGAAGAGGGAAGTCCAGCCTCCGATGTAAGCGACATCTATCGGCAGATTGGTTTGCTTGCCGCCCCAAGCCCGCTCGCATTCGTGGGAAGACTTTCTTCCTTTGCCACCGCATCTCCCGATACAACACTCGTTCTGGCCAGTATCTCGATTCCCAATCGCGCCCTCACCTTCACGAGAGAAGGCGATAGATATCGTGCCCCCTACGAAGTGAAGCTCACGCTCGCTCGCAATGGAACTGAAGCCGCAAATGTGAATGTGATGGAGATTGTACGTGTTGGCTCATTCAGGGAAACCAACCGTACAGACGAGAGTGTGATCTTTCAGCATTATTTTCATGTTCCGCCCGGTGCGTACGCTCTCTCGGTGACCGTTCGCGATGTTGGTGGATCTCGGGCCGCATCCCAGCAAGCCATGATTACGGTACCATCCCTGGTTGCGGGGCGCCTGTCCACTCCGACGCTCGTTTATGAAGCAAGTGGTCGCTCGGTGCTTGACTCTGCTCCACGATTATTGGCGAGCCCCCGTTCGAGCGCAGTATTCGGTCGCGACAGCACCGTTGCGATCTATGTCGAGGGCTATGGACCGGGCGCTCGGCTTCCTGTCAACTTCGTAGTGCGCAACGACAAGGGTGCCCAGATATGGCGTGATTCTGCGGCGCTGGGAAGAAACGGGGCGCTTTTCAGTGGTGTCGTTAACGTTCCGATTTCAACTGTGGGAGTCGGGATCGCCCGGGTATTTTTTAGTCGTCGTGATGCGAGGGGTGCCGACAGCGTCGAAGCACCTCTGTTTGTGAGTTTTGGCGAGGACATTCCACTCATGTCGTTCGAAGACATGGTTGGCTATCTGCGATTCTTTGCCACTCCCTCCCGTCTCAACGCGCTTCGAAACGCTCCCTTGGAACAGCGCGCGACAATGTGGGCGGAATTCCTGCGTGCAACTGATCCAATTCCGGAAACACCCACCAACGAAGACTTGCAGGCCTACTTTGGAAGGATTCAGCAGGCCAATGTGCAATTCAGAATGGATCGGAATCCTGGGTGGCTGTCCGATCGCGGGATGGTTTTTGTTGCCTTGGGAGAGCCTGACGAGGTATTTGATCGAACCATCAATCAAACGCTCTCAGCGACACAGGTTGCCTCCTCCGCACGGCTTCAGATCTGGCAGTATCGTCAGTACAACGCGCAACTCGTTTTTTTTGAGGATACGGGGCGATGGAGATTGACTCGACCGAGTGAAACGGAGTTTCTTTCGATCAGCGCTCGTCGCCAGCATTAGGTCCGTGATTGACTGGCCGCGAAACCGGATTTGAAACGCCCTCGTGCTCTCCATGAACGAGGGCGTTTTATATTCACTCTATGAATGGTCCAGAAGGCCCTCGACTGTTTCTCGTTGATGGGTATGCCCTCATTTATCGCGCGTTTTTCGCGCTTATATCGCGCCCGCTCACTACGAGCAAAGGGGAGAACACATCGGCAAGCTGGGGCATAGCAAATTTCCTTCAGCGCCTGATCACCAAGCATCAGCCAGAGTACCTCGGCTGGGTACATGATTCAGGCCTTTCCTTTCGGCACGAGCGGTATCCCGCCTACAAAGCGACACGCGAAAAGCTCACTGAGGAACTCCAGTCCGACTTCGATCGGGGAATGGACCGCATTTGCGAGATGTTGGATGCATACCGAATCCCGATTCTAACGCTTCCTGGTTTCGAAGCCGATGATGTAATCGGTACTCTGGTAGCAAGAAGCGTCGAAGCAGGCGTGAATGTGGTAGTGGTGTCTGGCGATAAGGATTTCCAGCAACTGGTGAAACCGGGAGTCTGGCTTCTGAATCCTGGGCGAGGCGGGCCGGCCAATGTCGAAGAGCACTGGGTCGGTGTCGAGAACGCAGAGGAGCGCCTTGGAGTCGCACCAGAGTTCGTGACTGATTATTTGGCGCTAGTCGGTGATTCGTCGGACAACATCCCGGGAGTGCGGGGCATCGGCGACAAGACAGCATCCGAGCTGGTTAAGCAGTATGGCCACCTCGAGTCGATTCTGGATCACGCTGCCGAGATTACGAAGAAGCGCCCCCGCGAAGCGCTTATCGAACACGCAGAAAACGCTCGCCTCTCGAAAGAGCTGGTGACAATCCGCGCGGATTTATCTGTTCCATTCGATCTCGAGTCGCTCAGGATAAAGCAGCCGGATCACAATCGATTGCGAGATCTGTTCATCGAGCTGGAATTCCACTCGCTTGCCAAAGATTCGGCTGCGCAAGCGCCAGCAGAGGAAAAGCCTCAGCCAAGCGTTAACTATGTAACTGTAGATACGCTCGAGGCGATGGAGCACGCCATTGGGCGGGCACGTGAAGCCGAAGTGATATCTATTGCTACCGAGACTCTGATGGATCCCGGGAGTCCTCAACCAGCCGACCCGTTGCGATCTTCGCTCGTCTCGATCGCAATCGCTGTCGCTGACGGCGAAGCTTACTACTTCCCGTTCCAGCACAAACTTCCCCAAGGAGGGCAGGGAGAACTTCTTGTCGACACCGCCGGAGACAGATCGGCAACCGACGCACCAGAAGAGCGAGGCCTGATTCGAGGAGGCGATGAGCCATTTGAACAAGCGCCTGCAAGGAAAAGGAAGACCGACAATGACTCCTTGAGCATCGCTGCCAGAACCCTGCGAGCGAATAGACCAACCAGTGTCCGTAATCTGCCTTCGCTCACCTCGCCAGAGATGCAGCCACTTAGAGATCTTCTAGCGGACCCGACGATCCGAAAGACCGCGCAGAACGCGAAGTACGACCTTCTGGTACTGCGCTCCATAGGCGTAAAACTCGCAGGCCTGGATTTCGACACGATGCTGGCGAGCTATGTGCTGGATCCGGGACGGCGTTCACATGGGCTCGATGTTCTGGCATTGGAGTTTCTCGACCACACCATGACATCGTATGCTGATCTCTGCGGCAAGGGCCGGTCAGCAATTCCGTTTGACGAGTGTCCTGTCGAGGCAGCGCGAGACTATGCCTGCGAAGACGCGGACATCGCGTTGCAGATGCGCAGGATATTCGAGCCGCAGCTAGAATCCTACCAACTGACTAGACTCTTTGACGGCGTGGAAATACCTCTCGTCGACGTGCTAGCTGAGATGGAGTGGACGGGGATAGCGATCGACCTGCCATTGTTCTCATCGCTGAAACAGCGCTTTCAGACGGGGCGCGAGGAGGTGGAGAAGAAGATCTATGAAACTGCTGGTGTGGAATTCAACATCAACTCCAATCCACAACTCCGGGAAATACTGTTTGGAAAGCTGAATCTCCCTGTCACCAAGCGAACCAGCACTGGTCCATCGACTGATGTGGGTGTTCTCACGGAACTGGCAGAGGCAGGGCATGAACTGCCGGCGCTGCTTATGGAGTACAGGGAGTTGTCCAAGCTCGAGAACACTTACCTCGATGCACTTCCGCGGCTTGTCAACCCAAAGACGGGCCGGTTACACACCTCTTACAACCAGACAGGTGCCAGCAGCGGCAGGCTTTCGTCCAATGATCCGAATCTGCAGAACATTCCAATTCGTAGTGAGCTGGGCCGAGACATAAGGCGAGGCTTCATCCCACGTGAAGGCTGGCTGCTACTGGCTGCTGACTATTCGCAGATCGAGCTTAGGCTTCTCGCGCACCTGTCTCGTGATCCAGCTTTCGTGGAAGCGTTCCAGGCGGGTGGCGACATACATCGTCAGACGGCAGTGGTGATCTTCGACGTTTCTCTGACCGAGGTGACGAGCGTCATGCGAAGTCGGGCCAAGACGATCAATTTCGCGACCATTTATGGCCAGGGTGCGCGTGCCCTCTCCCTCCAGCTCGGGATCGACCATGCTGAAGCGAAAGCATTCATTGCGCGCTACTTCGAGCGCTTCCAAGGGGTACGCAACTACCTTGACTCGATGGTGGCCTTCGCGCGAGAACACGGATATGTGCAGACCATATTTGGCCGGCGGCGATACATCCCGGAGTTACGCGAACGGAATTTCAACATTCGGGCATTTGGTGAAAGAGTTGCCGCCAATTCTCCGATTCAAGGATCCGCGGCCGACCTGATCAAGATCGCGATGATCAGGATCGATGAAGCACTGAGGGCCAGGAAGCTCCGGAGCAAGATGCTCCTTCAAGTCCATGACGAGCTGGTCTTCGAGGTAATTCCGAGCGAGCTCGATCAGGTGCAGGAGCTTGTGAAATACGAGATGGAGCACGCTGCGGAATTGTCAGTACCACTGGTCGTCGATCTTGGAGTCGGAAAAAACTGGCTCGAAACGAAGCTCTAGCGTCTAAGCTCGTCGCGGGTGCTGTTGAAATGCTGCCCAGTAGGCCCCGCTCAGCAAGCCGACCAGGTACAGACAGTCGAACAGGAAAGAATGAATGACCATACCTACGATTGTGAGGTGAATCACATAGGTAAGAAGTACCAGCCCGACGCCAAATATGATCGTGAACATTGCCGGCTCGTCTGCGTCCGTGCTTCGTTTGACTGCAATGCTTCTAGCCAGCCGCACAGGTAACTCGTGGGTGAGACGGCCCCACCACGCTGCAAAGGCAATGGCGCTTTCGCGCACGCTATTACCACTCTCCTGTGTTTGGGTGGACTCTTTTCGCGGCAATTCGGCATCCTCGGAGACCGCTCGCAATCGATCGGCTATTTCCTCGGTAAGCATTGCGGGATCACTCCCTCGCCATGAATCCATCTCGATAGCCGTCCCTACGTACGCACCGGCAGCAGTGCCCGGCGTACCCTTGTCTTCGAAGACGAGCCCGAGAGGAAGGATTCTCAGACCCGTAATTCCGTGCTCATCTCTGGCTTGGAGCGCAAGTCGCGCCAATCCAGTCTTGAGTGGCTCGAGCCCAGCCTCATTGTGACTCTTGCCTTCAGGAAATATCAGTAGCACGCCATTTCTTTCGAGGAGATCGAATATCTCGGCGAACGCTTGGGCATTGCGCGATCTGTCGAGCGGCAGTCCCCCTTGCCTCCTGACCTCGTCACTCACTCGGCGAAGCGGCACGACGTGCAATATTCTGAAGAGAATGGCAATCAACGGGTTCTCGGCAAGCGTTGCCTTGGCGGTCATGGTAATGCGACGCGGAACGAGCCACCCTACTATCAGAGAATCAACCAGCGCGTTTTGATGATTGACCGCGATCAATAACGGGCCCCTCGCTGGAATTTGTGCTGCTCCAACCAGACGGATGTCGCTGTAAAACCAGTGTAGCGCTATTCCTGTGATCCATCGCAATAAACCGTAAATCATCTTGAGCGAACCGGCCTCGTGAAGTTGTTGGGGACACCGCGCAACAACAGGAGCGCCAGAATCATCCCGATTGCAACTGTTGCGACTCCGGCACGATATGCGAATCCGGTTCCCATCGAAGGCTTCAGTCCATCGACGGTGAATGCCCACACAAACGGACCAACAACGGCTGCGGCCCTCGACGAAAGCACCATCAGACTGAAAAAACGCCCAGCCTCGATGTCGGGAACGAGGCTCAGTAGCAGAGGACGTTCAGCGGTTGACACACCTCCGTAGATCAGTCCTATGCATGCGCCTACGATCCAGAAAGCGCTTCTGGTCGGTACCAGAATCATTGCCACCAGAAGCACGACCCAACTCATGAGGACCCATGACAGCGTGTGCTTGGGTCCGAACCGATCCACCAATCGACCGATCCCGTAGCTTCCAATTACTGCGGGTATCGTAAGTATCACGAATAAAGTTGCTTCGGAGCCGCCTTCGAATCCCATCGCGAAGATCGCATAGAGGGCCATGTTCGCGATGATCGTCCCCATTGCATCCTGGTACAGGAAGGACGTGAGGATGAATCTTAACGTGCCCGGATATTTTTTCGCCTCTTTCAGGGTATGACGCACATCGCTGAATGCCTCGCGCCACGGAATGCGTTTCTTTCCACGTATCGCATTGCGATCGTGGCAGAAGAAGAACAGTGGCAGAGAGAATACGAAGAGGAGAATCGCTGTCGGGACGAATGTCGAAACACGCCCCCCATGTGCTGTAAACGGGATTACGTTTCGCAGGAAATGAATAGCGCGCTCGGGAACAGCTCCGAGAATCGGTAGCGACCCGGTGAAGAAAGGAAATGTCAGCAAAACACCGATAATCGAGCCGGCATAGCCGAACGCAGCACCAAGTCCCGAAAGACGGCCACGGTGATCTACGGGAGCGAGCTCCGGCATCATTGCGTTGTAGAACGGCAACGCGCCCTGATGCGCGTAGTTAGCGATGGCGAATGCTGCGAGCACTGCAAACAACGCGAATCCAGGTCGCACCAAGCTGGATGAGGGCGCTAAAACCGTCACACCCTCGCCGATGAGAGGGAGTCCGGTCTGGCCGAGAAAGGCCATGACTATCGTGGAGACGCATGCAACGAGTGTGAATCCAACCACCCAAGGCTTTCGCCTTTGTGTCGCGTCAGAAATCGCACCAAAAAGCGGGATCGAAATCACTACGAGCGCCGATGCGATCCCATTCGCTGTAGCGTAGAGCGTATTGGAACGACCAAGATCCTTTACCAGCCACGCAGAGAAATAGAGCGTAGCGATATTCATCGAAAACACAGTATTGGCAAAATCATAAAGCGCCCAACTTAGACGCTCGCGCAGGCGAGCCAGCGGTGGATTGAGATCTCCGCCAGCCGTGATTCTTGAACCCTCTACCAGAGGATTGCTCGCTACTACGGCCGTCGACTGCATCAGTTGCTCCGCCGGTTAAGGTCGCACTCGAGAAACGCTACACTGCTGACCATGCAACTCAAATACGTATCGTGACGTAGCACGACCTACGTACTCTCGACGCTGGAAGATGTGACAGGCAGATTTAACGCTATGGCAGGTCGCCTGGTTGTTCCTGGCAAGATTTTCATTCCGGTGCTTATGGTGCTAGCCTGCCGAGATAAGGCGGGAGACAACGCTAATGCCCGCAGATCGCTCCCGGCTGTGTTTTCCCTGGGCCCGACGAGTAATACCAATTGGAACGTGAACGCCGGGCCGGTGATGCTACTCTCTGCAGGGAATAGCTCTGACAGTGTTTCGATAGTATTGCCAGAGGCAACCGACAGTACGATTGAATTGATCCAGGACGTGACACCACCAGTCTCCGGTCTAGTCTTCGAGCTGTTCAATCGGGGTGGCAAAATTGATTCGACTAGAGTCTTGCCCCACAGAGCGGCAACTGACACGACGCGAGATTGCAATGCCTGGCCTGTTGGCAGAACGCAATCTGCGCATTCGGCCTGGCGTGTTGGATTTGTGCGCGGAAACGTAAAGGCACTTCCGCTCGACTCGATCGAGTCGTTGCCCAGCGCAGATTCTGCAATCCTCGCTGCATCGCTAGCCCAAACTGCGGCGACTCTACCAGTCTCCTCAGATCCGACGTTTCGAAGACTCCCATTCAGAGTTACTTCGGCCTACACGTTTCGACTGGATTCCGTCGAAGTAGTAGTTGCTGATATTGTTCGGACACTCAACGAGGAAGCCAACCCGCGAATTGAGCATCTACTGGTCATAGGTGAGCGCCCAATCGGAACGAAAGGGAGATACGCTGTTGGGTATTTCAGCCGGATAGCTGGTGCGGAAGAAACGATGCAAGCGACAGAGGTGCTCGCGGCAGTGCAGATAGGAGCATCGAAGACCCCGGCGATCGTTGTAAGTGTCGAGTCCGAAGAAGGCGTCAAGCTTGGCCTGGTCGAACGGACTGGACCCGGCCAATGGCGCTCTACCTGGAAGAGCGCCTACACCACTTGCTGAACGTCGAGCAGCTCTTATCCGTCAAAGACCGCTTGGCGCACTTACAAAATTCCACGGCAGATCGAACTTCTTGCTGAGATGCTGCGCCAAAGCACAAACACCGAGAGTTTCAGTCGCGTAGTGCCCCGCATAAATGATCACGAGACCGCTTTCTTCCGCATGAATTGCCGTCCAGTGCGGTCCCTCTCCCACGATAAGTGTGTCTACTTCCATCGCGTTTGTCTCTCGTAGCGTATCGGCCGATGCCCCTGCGCCGGTGCAGATTGCCCATTTCCGCGTTCGCCGGCCCGCATGCATCAGTGAGGTGCGGACATCTCCGCCGTGTGTTCGCGCAAACGTCCGAGCAGATGTAACGATCGCCGCAGTCTCGATATCACTTTCTCCGGACAACCCAATGAAAGTGTCCTCAAAACGGGCGAAGGGTGCATTCGGCTCGAGGCCGAGCTCCTTGGCGAGGAGTACGTTGTTTCCGAGCGTGGGATGGCGGTCGAGCGGAAGATGCGAAGCATAAACAGCAATGTCGGCTTTGATTAGCATCCGAACCCGCCTGTAGTGTGAGCCGATGATAGGCTCCAGCCCACCCCAAAACATGCCGTGGTGGACGACAAGGAGGTTTCCACCATTCTCGATCGCGCCCTGAACTGCTCGAGTGGAAAAATCGACAGCCGCCGTGATCTTCCGTATGGGCGACTCGTTCTGTACCTGAATTCCATTGACCGCGTTCGAGTAATCCTGGGTACTCGAGGTCTCAAGCAGGTTATCTGTATAGCGAGCGAGTTCCACCAAAGATATCGTCATACGGTGACAGATTTGTGTGGAGAAATGCCCTTGCCCACTGGGCAATTATGAGCTAACCGATTGGTAGCTAATAAGTTAGAGCTCAGGTTGACAACCTTGTTGATTAGTCCGGGACGCGCATGACACCGAGGAGCCTTTCGAGGTCATCGGCCGAGTAGAAATGGAGTGTGAGCGTGCCTCGGTTATTCGATCCGACGCTAAGTGTTACATCGGTCTGTAGGAACCTCCTTAACCTGTCTTGGATTTGTCGAATCTCCGGTGATTGGCGGTCGGCGGTTCTTGGACGACCCACCTTTCCTTTCCTTGGCGTACCGTCAACTTGCCGGAGCCGATGTTCCAATTCCCGAACTGTTAGCCCCTCTCTCACGATTTCGTTTGCTAAAGTGACGATCTTGTCGGAATCATCTAGGCCGAGAAGCACCTTGGCGTGGCCCATGGACAACTTGCCGTCCTGGAGAAACCTTCTCGCGGATTCTGGCAGTTGCAGTATGCGAAGCATGTTGGAGATCGTCGTTCTATCCTTTCCAACCGTCTCCGCTATTTGCTGCTGTGTCAGCCCGAAATCCTGCAGGAGCTTGTGGTACCCTTCTCCTTCCTCGATTGGGTTGAGATCCGTTCGTTGAAGATTCTCGACAAGCGCCAGAGTGAGAAGCGTCCTATCATCAATCTCGCGTATGATTGCCGGGATCTCCTTCCATCCAAGCTCTGTGGCAGCGCGCAGACGGCGTTCGCCCGCGACGAGCTCGAATCCGTCCCTACCAGGTCTTCGACGGACGGTTATTGGCTGGAGGAGCCCGCTTGCCTTAAGACTTTCCTGCAGCTCGACGAGATCTTCAACGTTGAACTCTGTTCTTGGTTGGAAGGGGTTTCTCGCTACTTGTGCGACGGGAATCAACTTGAGTGCACCCTCGTCGGTTGAAGCCAGACCACCGGCTGTCCCGAGCAGTGCCTCCAATCCTCTGCCAAGCCGTCTCGGCGTTTTCTCAGTTGCCACCGTTATCTCCTTGCTCGGTTCGCTCAATCAATTCTTTGGCGACATTCATGTAAGCCTGTGCACCGACCGAGGCCGCATCGTAGAGAATGATCGGCTTGCCGAAGCTCGGCGCTTCCGCGAGTCGGACATTTCTGGGTACGACGCTGTTGAACACCTTCGGTCCAAAGTACTCGCGAGCATCGTCGGCAACCTGTCTCGAGAGATTTAGCCGGGAGTCGTACATCGTCAACAAGACTCCGTCGATACCTAGTTTTTCGTTCGCACTGTGCTGAACGCGGTGGACAGTGTTCAAGAGTTGAGACAAACCCTCCAATGCGTAGTATTCGCACTGCACGGGAATGAGTAGCGCATCAGCGGCTGCCAACATGTTGATCGTGATCAGCCCAAGCGATGGCGGGCAGTCGATGATTATGTATTCGTACTCAGGGCGCAGGGACTGGACGGACTGCCGCATGACGTGCTCACGGTCGGTCTTGTCAATGAGCTCCACCTCGGCAGCAGCCAGGTCGGGAGTCGCGCCTATGACGTCCAGCTTCTGAAACTGGATGCTCGTTTGACGGGCCGATCCCAGATCTGAGTTTCCGACGAGGACGTCGTAAAGAGTAAGCGGTACGTTTTCCTTTTGGAGGCCGACGCCACTTGTAGCATTCCCTTGGGGATCAGCGTCGACGAGGAGAGTCCGTTGCTCAGCGGCAGCAAGGCTTGCAGCGAGGTTAACCGCAGTCGTCGTTTTTCCTACTCCACCTTTTTGATTTGCAATTGCAATTATTCGCGCCACGAATTCAACGTAAAGGTATGGCGCGTAATCTACTGACCCGGCAGGGTGGTTTCCACGTGGAACGAATGTAACACTGTTCCACGTGGAAATAGGTTATTGGCCAGGTATGAACCGCCAGCGAGTGCTCACTTCTACGGAGAGCGTTTCCTCACCTGGGTTGATCGGAGTATCTGCCTGTGCGGCGCCCGCCATTGCCTTGCTCATCATCATCATTGGTCGCGGAGGAGGCGGGGAGTAAGAGCCAATTTCAATTCCAAGAAGGGTCCCGAGAGATCCATGCGCCGCACGCGCCGCCGCATCCGCGTCAGCCCGAGCCTTTTCTATCGCCGACGCGATAGCAGTGCGTCGAGCTGTCTCGGTGTTCGACGCATAGAATTGAAGCGAAGTGATCATGTTCGCTCCGTGTGAAAGCGCTGCGTCAATTATTGGTCCGACCTGACCCAGGTTTCGAACATCGACGAGAATTGTGTTGGTGACATTGTACGCGAAAATCACAGGTTCCTTGCCTTGCTCGTAGCGCTGTTCAGGGTAGACATTGTAATTGATCGTCGAAAGCTGATCATTTCCCAGACCCAGCGCGCGCAACGCCACAATTACTGATTGTTGCTTATTCGCGTTGTCCGCAGCAGCCGCCGCAGCAGTTGTTGCCCGAGTCTGTACACTGATCCGTATCGTGGCGCGATCTGGCGAGACCTTGATCTCTCCCCTTCCAACCACAGAAATCTGGGGGATGGGGTCGCCTGGCGCTCGACTGTCTTGTCCATGTACCGTTAATGGCGCTAAGAGCGCCATCCAAGCCCAGAATTTGATAGCACGTCTCATTTCAGTTCCTCGAGGATGAAGTGGGTACCATGTAAGACGTCAAAGTCTGCAAGCTTGTACATCCTACCCTTCAGCTGCGAACAATTTCGACCTCATGAATTCTGCCCAGGTTCATGCCGACGATTCCAGCCGTCTCGGTCCGCAGGAACATGTTCGCGAATTTTACGCCCCACACAACCTCATCCGCCTTGTAGGAAGACCGTGAATGCACAGTCTGCGAAAGCGTTTCATCGATTCCTGTGAGAAGAATCAACACCTCTGCATCGGCGTCGAGAAGATCCTTCCTCGTAAGCCCCCACATGGGACTGCTCGAATCGATTGGATGGACAACCGTCCAGCTAAGTGTGAAGAAAACAACGCGGTGACGCTCCAGGTCCAGGTCGTAGAACTTGCGCACACTATTTCCGTCGACCTGCTCGAGTTTGGTGAGAATAACCTGGATCTGAACCTCAATGAGCTGACTGGTTCTTCCATTCGCAATTCTGAACTCGAGAGCGGTCTTGTCGCGATAAGGAGCGACAATCGCGTTGCGGCTGTAAACAATCCTTGCAGAGGGGCGCGAAAATCTGCTGAAGATCACACCTGTCGCGAGCGCTATCCCGAGAATGTTGACCAGCGCCTCGATCGTGACGAGCGTATTTGCAGCGACTCCAACCGGGATGATATTTCCGTATCCAATCGTCGCGAACGTGTCGACGCTGAAGAAGAATGCCCGATAGAATGGGTGACCGGCAAAGCTCCCGGAGGCGGACTGAAGAGCGTCCGGCCCACAGAGGAGAAACGCCACTGCGAACAATGCATTGACTGCGACGTACGTTGCTGTGATGAAGCCGAGAAACTTTGACCACGAAATCGTGAGCAACCAGTGGTAGAGGCTCAATGCGGAAAGTGGATTGAGGCCCTCGCGAACTACATTGAAGGTCCCATCGCGATTCAATAATCGCTGCCGTGCGCCTCGCGCGACCTCTGTTCCGAAACCAAGATCCTTGAACTCTTCCTCCGAGCTCCTTGGAACTGGCACGGGCTGATCGGCGAATATGGGTGATGTCACGGGAGATCTGTCCTGAAGAATTGCTTTGCGTTGCGGATCGCTTCGGAAAAATGGCCACGATTGTTGACCAACGCTACATTCCCGCGATGGAATCCTCGGCCACTTCAATCAGTCGCGCGACACTGCTGATCGTGGTATCCGCAGTGAGCTTTGGGTCGATCTCTGTGCTCACCGTTCTGATTACGAGGGCCGGAGTTCCACTCCTCACCGCGATGGCATGGCGTTACGTGCTGGGTGCCGTGCTGCTTTTTGCGATCATTGGCGTCAGGCAGCTCGGATCCGTACCTAAGCAACGTCTTGTGCAGCTCCTGTTGATCGGCGGCTTTGGGCAGGCGCTAATCACATACCTAAGTCTGCACGCACTCGAATACATACCAGTTGGTCCGCTTGCCTTCCTCTTTTATACCTATCCGGCGTGGGTCGCATTGGTCGCGGCGATGCGACGAACCGAAAAGCTGACGTCAATGCGCGCGATCGCGCTGACCCTTGCTCTTGTCGGCGTCACGGTAATGGTGGGGGCACCCTCTACCGACAAGTTGAACCCTGTTGGAGTAATACTCGCTCTTGGTTCCGCACTGCTCTACTCGGCATACTTGCCATCACTCGAGCACCTTCAGCAAGGAGTACCACCTTTTGTTTCAACTTTTCTACTGGTGGCAGGAGCAGCGGTCACCTTCGTCATCGCTGCACTATTTGCAGAGGAATTCTATCTGCCTATGGGCGCGCCAGTGTGGTCGAACATCTTCGTACTCGCGTTGGTATCGACCGTGATTGCGTTTTCTACCCTGATAAAAGGTTTATCAACTCTTGGGCCAGTGAGAACCTCCATAATTGCGACTGTCGAGCCTTTCTTCACGGCAATGCTGGGTGTGGCGGTACTCGGAAATCACCCAAACATCACTATTCTTGTTGGCGGCATTCTGATTGCTGCCGCCGTACTGCTGATACAATGGAGTTCGACTCGGCTGGAAGTTATCGCGTAGCAGCGAGCCGCCGACGGCGCTCCACCTCGATGACGAGGTTCTGCAGATCGCTCGGGCTGACACCAGGAATTCGCGAAGCCTGAGCGAGCGACCGCGGCTTTACATTCGAGAGCTTTTCCCTCGCCTCCATCGATAGCGACTGCATCTCGCTGTATTCGAGATCGTTATCGAGAGAGAAGTCGCCCATGCGACGCATGCGATCGGCCTGCGCTCTTTCGCGCTCGAAGTAGCCAGCGTATTTGATTTCCAGATCCGCGGTGACGAGCGCCTCATCATCGAGATCGGCACCCTGCCCTACTGCATCGAGCAAAGCCCGAAGCGAAACATCATGACGCCGCGCCACTTCCACGATTCTGACGGGCTGCAATAAGTCAGCGCTTCCAACGGCTGCCAAGATCGACGCCGCCTCGTTCGGCTGTATGCTCGTCGTTTCTGCGAGTCGAAGCGCTGAATCCTCATGACCTAGCCTCGTGCTGATAGTTTCCTGCTCGGGGGCGGAATAAAGATCGAGCCCGAGCCCGATACCGCCCAAGCGTCGCAGGGCATTGTCCTGACGAACTGTAAGCCTGAACTCGGAGCGCGAAGTGAATAGCCTGTACGGCTCGTCGACGCCACGCGTGACCAGATCGTCAACAAGAACTCCTATGTAGGAAGTCTCTCTGCCAAGAACGAGTGGCTTCCCGTCCTGTGTCGAAAGCGCTGCGTTCAATCCGGCAACAATTCCCTGACCGGCAGCTTCCTCGTAGCCGGTGGTACCGTTAATCTGGCCGGCGAAATAGAGTGCCCGTATGGCCTTCACTTGCAACGAGGAATCGAGCTGCGTCGGCGGATAGTAGTCGTATTCGATCGCGTAGCCAGCGCGGTTCATTGCGACGTTCGATAGTCCTTTGATTGATCGCAGAATCTCGAGCTGCACCGGAGCGGGAAGGGAGGTCGACAAACCGTTCACGTAGAGCTCGGAGGTATCGTGTCCCTCGGGCTCGAGAAAAATCTGATGTCGTTCCGCGTCAGGAAACTTCACAATCTTGTCTTCTACGGATGGGCAGTATCGAGGCCCACGCGAGGAGATGGCACCACCATACATCGCGGATTTGGCAATATTTTCTTTGATTATCTGCTTCCCCTCTGCCTCGAGGTAAGTGATCCAGCACGGCATTTGTGCGGGATGCCTTGTGTCCGATCCATTGCGGCGCTTCAAGCGCCAAAAATGAGACCACGAATAGTCGAACTGCTCGATCTCGCTTTCCTGGCGTGCCAATTGGGAGAAATCGACTGAGCGTCCGTCGATGCGCGGCGGAGTTCCGGTCTTAAACCGGGCAACAGTAAGTCCTGCCTGTTCCAGCTGTTCAGCAAGGTGCGTGGTTGCGTTTTCACCAGCGCGGCCACCCGAAAGGCGGGTTTCAGTGCCAATGTGGATCCGACCGCGAAGGAAAGTACCCGTAGTGATCACGACCGCCCGCGCACCAAAGCGTCTGCCTTCGAGAGTCTCGACGCCGAGTACACGCCCTTCGTCCTGCGCAAGCAAAAGCCGCGCGACAGTCCCCTGCACGGTACGCAGGTTTTTATGCTCTTCAAGTAGCGATCTTACCGCGCGCCGATAAAGCCCGCGATCACACTGTGCACGTGGCGCCCATACCGCCGGGCCCTTGCTACGATTGAGCATACGGAACTGGAGCATAGCGAGATCTGTAGCTCTGCCCATTATTCCACCGAGCGCGTCCACCTCACGCACGACAGTTCCTTTCGCAATTCCACCGATCGCCGGGTTGCACGACATTTGGCCGATCGTCTCGAGCGCGCTAGTGATGAGTCCTACTCGAGAACCCAGGCGGGCTGCGGCGACGGCAGCTTCAGTTCCGGCGTGACCGGCTCCGATGACAACTACATCGAACTCGGCCTCGAAATCACTCGATTCGGGCATACATTAAAGATAAGCATCACGACCAAAACCCGACTCAGTTAGTCTCTAATCGAACATAAATCATGGCGCTGGAGCTTGATCACGGTCATGCGGTCGTCCTCATTCGTCAGAGCGCCTTCGAGCGTAGCGGGATAGCACGTGGCGCAATCGATGAACGGTACAATCTTACCGCCGACGAATTCCGGGTCGGGGAGGGCCTGGTCGTATTGGGCCCACTCCCTTCGGGCGATATCCTACCCCAGCTGATCGGCGATCTCGAGGAGAGTGGTCTCGTTTACTTCGACGACTTCTTCGATCTGACCGGAAATTGGCCGGAGTGGTTAATGGTCTACGTTCGGAGTCCGAAGACCGGGTGATCTAGAGGCGCTGTTCGACGATGGACCACTCCTCGACGAAACCAATACCGTTCTCGATCCTGTCGATGACGACTTCCGCACCGACGGACAATCGCCTCTCGCTCAACGCCCGCGCGGGGATTCGGAGCTGCCGGCCCAAATGCTCGTAGGCGATTTCCCCGGTACTGCTGGGCGCGATCTCCTGCGTGACTACCGCGAGCTGGCCCTGGATCTCATCGGTCTCCGCGGCAGGATGACCTGCACCGCGTAGAGCCCATCGCGCGAGGAGTGTAATCATTCCGCTGATGGCAAGCGCACCGCTCCCGATGGCGATCAGTAGGATGGCCCAGGACGGTAGTCGAGTGCGGGAGACGAGGGGATAGCCAGCCGCTCCAAAGCCTACGGCGAATGCGGCAATCGCTGGCAGGTTGAAGAACGGAGAAGGCGCCTTCGAGCGGTTTCTCCTCGCGTGTTCCACGCCGTGCAGCATGGCGAATACCGCCAGCAGCAGCCCACCGATGAACGACGCGAGAAAAACTATGCGTAGGATTGTCACTCGGTCGAGGGCGTATCCGGATTAAGACTGAGGCCAACCGTGCTCATGGTTCCAGGTATTTTCTGAACCACGCTACGGTGGCCGGCCACGCCGCTCGTGCAGCGACGAGATTGGCCCCATCCATCCCGCTCTGTTGTCTCAGAAATCCGTGTCCGGCACCTGGGAAAACGGTGTGCTCGTACGTCCTACCAAGTCGACGAAGGGCCGAATCTGCCGGCGGGATAGTCGCATCTACACGTGCGTCACTGCCGCCATACAACCCAAGGATGGGCGCACGGACTGATTCGAGGTCTGTTGTCGCCGGTGATACTCCGTAGTAAACCACGGAAGCACCAAGAGAGGCAGAATGCACGGCGTGCGCGAATGAGATTCCCCCGCCCCAGCAGAAGCCGACGATGCCGTATCTCTTCTGTGCGGCGGGTAAGGACATCCCATACTGGGCGACTGCGTCGAGCTGTCGTTGAACCCAAGCCGGATCGAGTGATCTTATAGCGGCGACTGCGAGAGGCGCGACAACACTGTCCGGTCCCTCCGGAACATTTTTCATCGTAAGCAGGTCGGGCGCGATCGCGATAAACCCGTCAGCAGCCAGCTGATCTGCCACACTTCGAACCCAGGAAGACAACCCGAACACCTCGTGCACGACGAGGATCACAGGTGCCTTGGTGCTCCTCTCCGGGTAAACCACCCATGCTCTCAGGCTGTCTCCGCCCCCGGTACGAACGGTCACCCATTCGCCATGTCGGGGCGAGCTACCCAGTCGAGAGAGAGCTCCCGCGGCATCGGGTGGCAATCCCTGCGTTTGAGGTGCGGTTGCCATGGTCGTCGAGTTAGACGGCGGAGCGTGATCCGTCCCGGAATGCGAGTCAGATGTCGGTACGATCTTGTTGGTGGTACACGCCAGGCCTGCGAGGCAAAACGTCATCCCGATTCTGACACCGCGATCTTTGGTTCTCATGTTTTCCTCACGATTGCTTGGCCAAAGCTTCAGGCGCCGGACTCAGGTCAAATTGGTGAGCGAAGAACTCTCCAACCCGGTGCTCCGCATAATAAAACGGGCGCCATGGCACCGAGCCAGTGATAAAACCAGCGTGGCCCCCCCTTTCAACGAAGTCGACCTCGAGTGCGGGGTTGTCTCTGGCCGCATCGCGAACTTCGTCTAGCACTTCGGGGGGAAGCATGGGATCATCCACCGCACTCAATAGTAGCGTTTTGAGTTTAATGTTTGTCAAATAGCGCAATGAGCTCGAACGAGCGTAATAATCCTGCGCATCCCGAAATCCATGTAAAGGGCCGGTGATCAGGTTGTCAAAATCCTCCAGAGTCCTTAAGGCGGCTATCCGATCCCGAGGAGCGAGATCCGGAAACCGCTGTGTTTTTTCCTGAGCCTTTTTCCGAAGTGAATTCAGAAAGAATCGCTGGTAGAACTTCGAGAATCCACGATTGATCCGCCTGGAAGAGCGTGCAAGGTCGAAGGGGACTGAAATCGCGGCAGCAGCTTTGAGTTGGGGAGGAAGGGCTTCACCCCGCTCGCCGAGAAATTTCAGCAAGACGTTCCCACCGAGCGACACGCCCGCAACAGCGAGCGGGGACGCGGGAAACTCATCCACTATTTTGTCGAGAACGAACGCGACATCGCTGGTCTCGCCAGAGTGATAGAACCGCCGAGTGAGGTTCAGCTCTGAACCGCAGGAACGAAAAACCAACAGATCGGCTCCCCACCCTCTTCTGGCCGCCTCATTGAGGAGAGCTTGTGCGTAGTGGGAGCGCACGGTGCCTTCGAGTCCGTGGAGCACCAACACTCGCGGAGCGTCGTGCTTCGCAGACACTCGATGTATCTCCAGAAAGTCACCGTCGGGCGTATTCCAACGCTCCCGGACTGTCGGCGCTGGCGTCTGTCGCCGGAAAAGCTTCCCCCACAAAGTCTGCAGATGACCGCCGGGAATCCACCAGGCAGGCGAATAGATTATGTCACGCGCCATTGATCGAGGTTGCAGGGAGCGAAGGTGCCTTCAGGCGCATTTCTGGAAAGACATCGAGGGACGGTCTTGGAAGTACAAATCTTTGGCATCAGAAAAAGCGCGGAAACTCGTAAAGCCCTTCGCTTTTTCTCGGAACGGAGAATCAAGACTCATTTCGTCGATTTAATGGAGAAACCAGCATCTCTCGGAGAGTTACGGAGATTTGCGCAGAAATTTGGCGTAATGCTGCTCGTTGACAAAGACTCCAAACGTTTTGCAGAGCTCGGACTTCGCTATGCGCAACTTTCGGACGATCGCTGGCTCCAGAAGCTCTCCGAGGAGCCGCTCCTGTTGAGAATCCCCCTGGTACGAAACGCCAACCAGCTGGCGGTCGGAGCTGACGAGGGTACGTGGAAAGCATGGACGCAACGATAGGAGCTTTTTGGTCGCTTGTGGCGCCAAGCTCAGTCAAGCGATATTGACCTTCCTCGCTTCCCGCTCAAAACCGGCTCAGGAAACAGTGACTTTTCGCGTTCTCGTCACCGATGAGATCGATGCCGAAGGTGTAGCGCTTCTTTCGGCCGAGTCCATGCTCGTCGTCGACGAAGTGCCGACACTCTCCAAGGACGAGCTTCTCGCCCGGATTGCAGACTATGACGCGATCATCGGTCGGAGCGCGACGCGCATCTCGGCGGAACTACTCGAAAAGGGACGCCGCCTCAAGGTGGTCGGTCGCGCTGGTGTAGGCGTGGACAATATTGCGCTCGATACGGCGACTTCGCTGGGAGTCGCAGTGATCAACGCCCCGGCAGGGAACACCATCGCAGTGGTAGAGTTGTTCTTCGGCGCAGTGATCTCGCTTCTCCGGCACATACCGCGTGCTGACAGCACCATGCATGCGGGAAGATGGGACAGGTCAGCTCTTCTAGGCTCCGAGCTCAAAGGCAAGGCGCTTGGAATTGTCGGTCTTGGGCGTATAGGTGGGGAGATCGCGACAAGAGCGAGAGCTTTCGGGATGAATGTCTTCGCGTACGACCCATACATTGCCCGGACGCGGTTTGAGGCATTGCGAGTTCAGGAAGCGACCTCGCTCGACTCTCTGCTCGAGCAATCCAACGTGGTCACTGTCCACACACCTCTCACCGACGAGACCGCCAGGATGATCGGACGCCGCGAGCTTGCAAGACTCCCACAGAGATCAATAGTGGTCAACATGGCCCGGGGAGGAATTGTCGACGAAGAAGCACTCGTCGAAGCGCTCGACAGCAAACATCTCGCTGGAGCAGTAATCGATGCCTACGAGAAGGAGCCGTTAGCGGCAGATCATCCACTCCGGAAGCGGCCGGATATAGTGCTCACTCCGCACATCGGCGCGTCGACCACCGAGGCGCAGCGTAACGTGGCCGTGGATGTGTGTATAGCCGTGCGCGATGCGTTGCTGAGTGGAGAACTTTCCCGCTCCATCAACGTCGCCGATGTAGGAGGCCAATGGGCCGAGGTCGAACCGGCGCTTACGCTCGCCCGCAGAGCTGCGGCGGTTGGCAGGGCAATTCTTGCGACACAGGGAACCCGAGCGGTGCAACGCGTAGATATCCGTACCGGGTCAGCACTGGCCGGGGCGAGGAGCGCGCTTGTCGCCTCGGCCGCGCGCGGAGTCTTGGAGGGAACCGTAGAGCAGGAGCGTCTCAATCTTATCAACGCCCGTGCTATAGCCGAGACACGCGGTATTGTACTATCGACCACGGAGACATCCACCCAGGACAATCCTTACGGAATTGAAGTGAGGCTCAGTGGGGGAATGCAGGAAATCGCAGTCGCAGGGATCGCGCAGCCTGGTGCCGCAGCAAGACTGAGCCGGATCGGCGCTTTTCACGTGGACATTCAACCGAGGGATACGTTGTTGATTCTCACGAATAACGATGTTCCTGGCGTCATCGGACGAGTCGGAACGCTCCTTGGTGAAGCAGGGGTGAACATCGCCGAATATCATCAGGCACGGCTTGCTCAAGGAGGCCAGGCGCTGGCTGCCGTTTCAGTCGACGGAGACGTGAGCGAAACCATCCGGCAGTCGCTGCTTCAGCTGCAGGATGTTCTGTCTGCCGCCGTCGTCTGCTTTCATTCAGGGTGAGCACGGACGTAAGCAGCGACCGAGCCGTAAGACAAGCATACGAAGCCGACTCTTCCGGGCTTCAGCTGATTCCGGATCTGGTTGCGCGGCCTCAGACGATCGACGACGTAATCGAGCTCTTGAAAAGGGCCGCTTCCGATCGGACTCCCGTGACATCAGCCGGCGCGCAGACGAGCACTACCGGCGCGTCGATCACCGACAAGGGAATGCTGCTTTCCCTTCGATCCCTGAATCAGATCAGCGATCTCGACGTCAAATCGAAGACAGTCATAGTCGGTCCGGGCGCAATCGTCGCTGAAATAAAGAAAGCGGTGGCAGCCGCCGGTCTGCTGTTCGCTCCAGATCCCACGAGTGAGGAAGAGTCGACCATCGGTGGCGCGATCGCGTGCAACGCTTCGGGAGCACGCACCTTCAAATACGGCGCGACTCGAAAGCACGTGCGCGCTCTCAAGGTGGTCATGGCGAGTGGTGAGCTGGTCGAATTCCGCAGATCAGACCTCGAGAAAAACACTGTGGGGTACGCGTTTGCGCACGATCCGATCGATTGGTTCATTGGGAGTGAAGGCACCCTTGGAATCATCGTAGAGGCGGAGCTTGGGCTGCTTCCTCTACCCCAGCGCGTGGTAGGACTTGCAACGCTGTTCAGGGAGGAGAGCGAAGCGCTGCAATTTGTGATCGCCAGTCGGGAAGCAACATCGGTTTCCCCGCGATGCATCGAATACTTCGATGAACGAGCGCTGGAGATTGCCCGAAACAGCGCGCCCGGAGCGGGCATAGCGCAGCACGCTGGAGCGATGGTGTACGTCGAAGAGGAAATCAATGACGATCTCGATGCTAGTCTTGTCCGGTGGCTCGAGTTGATAGAGTCGATTGCTCCAGATTTTGAGCCGCTGGTTTTCGACGGTGAAGCAAGGCTGAGAGAGGCGCGGAGGATTCGACACAGCATTCCCGCGACGATGAACGAGAAAGGAGGAAAACATCGTGGTGCGGGAGGCAGAAAGGTCGGCACCGATTGGGCTGTTCCTTACCGAAAGCTGGGGCCAGCGATTCAGGCGGCCCGGTCATTTGCCGCAGAGCGGGGACTCGAAGCGCCGGTTATTTACGGACATGCGGGCAATGGTCACCCCCATCAGAATTTCATCGCTCGCGACGCGCGCGAGCTTACTACTATAGAAGAGGTGGTTGAGCAGACCCTTAGGCACGTTGTGTCACTCGGCGGGACGGTCGCAGCGGAGCACGGGATCGGCAAGATCAAACGCCGATGGCTCCCGCTGCAAATGAATCGGCTCCAGATATCAATGATGACAGCGGTTAAGCGTGAGCTCGATCCGCTGGGCATTCTTGCGCCCGGCAACATTCTGTGACCCGATTCAACTCGGTTGTCTTGGACGTGGATTCAACCTTGAGCGGCGTGGAAGGAATCGACTGGCTCGCATCGTTGCGTGGAGCCGAGGTTGAAGCATGGAGTGGCTCTCTGACTGCCCGGGCCATGGAGGGAGTCATTCCGATCGAGGCGGTTTACAGAGAAAGGATGGGCGTAGTGAAGCCGACTCTCTCCGAGATTCGGGAATTGAGTGCCGTCTACATCGATCGTGTGGCAACGGGGGCGCGGGAAGCGCTCGCCGAACTTCGCGAGAACGATGTCGAGCTCGTAATGGTCAGTGGCGGATTACGCGAGGCAATCCTGCCGCTTGCCAAAGAACTCGGAGTCCGCGTAGAACGGGTTCATGCTGTCTCTGTATTCTTCGACAGAGATGGCGAGTACACCGGATTTGATGAGCGCTCTCCACTGACTCGTCAGAACGGAAAGCGAGCGATGGTAAAGGATCTGGCCTTGAAAGGTCCGGTATTAGCAGTCGGTGATGGGATGACGGACTGCGAGATCAGGCCCGTCGTAGACGGTTTCGCGGCGTTCACAGGTTTTCTGAAGCGCGATCCTGTCGTTGAGCGCGCCGATTTTGTAATCGAAAACTTTGACCAACTCCGAGCCCTCGTACTCGAATGAGCACGAACAAGACATTCGGCACCTTTTTTCTTCCGGGTCCAACTGAAGTCCGGCAGGAAATCCTGGCCGCCATGATGCAGCCAATGATTGCACATCGCGGGTCAGCATTCGAGCAGCTGTTCGAGCGCCTTCAGCGTGGGTTGCGGCCGTTGTTAATGACAGAGCGTCCTGTCTATATCAACTCGTCGTCAGCAACGGGAATGATGGAGTCGGCGATTCGTTGTGCGCCCGCCGGCCGCATACTGAGCCTCGTAAACGGCGCATTTTCGGAGCGGTTCGCACACATCGCCTCAACGTGCGCGCGCGATGTAGACCGATATGAGGTCGGCTGGGGGCAAATCCACACCATACCCCAGTTGGATGAGAGACTGTCGATGCGAAAATACACCGCTATCACGGTCGTACATTCAGAAACCTCGACAGGCGCGTTGAACGATATACGCGCGATCTCTGACTGTGCTCATCGCCACGGCGCGGTCTGCCTGGTTGACAGCGTCAGCGGGTTTGCTGGAGCCGAGCTCCGGTTTGACGAATGGAAGCTCGATTATGTGCTGACGGGATCTCAGAAAGCGCTGGCGCTCCCCCCGGGCCTCTCATTCGCAGTGGCTTCGCCGTCGTTCGTCGATCAAGCGAATGCGGCATCTGCGCGCGGAGTCTACTTCGACTTGGTGGAGCTCGACGCGTATGCGCGAAGGAATCAAACTCCAAGCACTCCTGCTCTGTCGCTTTTTTACGCGCTCGAGTTCCAGCTGAAGTCCATCGCCGCCGAGGGAATCGAAGCTCGATGGGCCCGGCACAAAGCAATGGCTGTCAGGACCCAGGAATGGCTGGCGAAGACTGCCGATGAAACCGGGAAGCGTGTCGTCAACATCGCCCCACTTGGATCACAGTCGCCGACTGTGTCGACGATCAAACTCCCAACTGATCTTCCGGCAGAGACATTCACCGCCGCGGTCGCGAAAAGAGGAATTGTGGTCGGCAGCGGGTACGGAAAGCTAAAGGGCTCGACTTTCAGAATCGGACATATGGGCGATCACACAATCGAAACTTTGGAGCGTTGCCTCTCTGCGTGTTCGAGCGTACTCCGCGCTTGACACAGATCTCGATTTCGAACGCCGGTGTCGAGTTTGGCGCTACGAGGATATTCAAAGGTGTGACGTTCACGATCGGTAAGGGCGACCGCTGGGCAATCCTCGGGCGCAACGGGAGCGGGAAGACCACGCTTTTCCGAGTGATCATCGGAGCCCAGAAACCGACCGAAGGGGTTGTGACGCAGCAACCCGGTCTGCGAGTGGCGCTCCTCGAGCAGCATCGCGATTTCGTTGGCGCACAAACTGTCTGGGAAGCGGGAGCGGGCGAATTCGCCGAGCTTCTCGCACTCGAACACTCTTTGGCGGAGCAAGGCAGCGAGCTCGCGAAAGTCGGGGAAGCCGCATCCCCGCAAATGCTGGCGAGGTACGACCGGGATCTCGAACGATTCGATCGCGAAGGAGGTTACACTTTTGCCCCAAGAGTGGATGCGGTACTTCAGGGTCTCGGGTTCGACGCTGAGAGAGCGCGCACACAACCGTTGGAACAATTAAGCGGTGGCGAACGTGGTCGACTCGGCCTGGCGCGACAGCTGGTTAGCGCGGCCGACGTCCTGCTGCTCGACGAGCCGACGAATCACCTCGATCTCGAAACGACCAAGTGGCTCGAGGACTACCTGAACAACACTGACAAGACGATCCTCCTGATAAGCCACGATCGGACATTTCTCGCCAATGTCGTGGATCACGTGCTCCATCTGGAGGGTGGCACGGCCGTGGAGTACACCGGAAGCTACGAATCTTTCGTCGCTCAGCGGGAAGAACGACGGCTCAGTCAACAACGGGCGGCCGACAAGCAACGCAAGGTCATCGCCGAAGAAGAAGACTACATCAGGCGCAATATCGCCGGCCAGAATTCGAAGCAGGCAAAAGGGCGGCGCAAGCGCCTGAGCCGAATGCCGAGGCTCAGTGGCCCGACTGCGGAGGAAGGCAGCGCGATTGGTCTGAGGCTCGACATGTCAGAGCGAGGGGGCGACCAGGTCATTGTCGCCCGGGATGTCACGTTGGGAGTGGAAGGACGCACTCTTATTCGGAATTTCACCGCCACGATTCAGCGTGGTGAAATAGTTGGCTTTGTGGGCCCAAACGGGAGCGGAAAATCCACGTTTCTGCGCGCGCTCGTCGGAGAGCGCGAGATCTCCAGTGGAGAGCTTCGGATCGGGGGATCAGTTCGTCCCAGCTACTACCGACAGGACATGGCGCAGGTACCAGTGGATCGTACGCTCTTCGACGTCATCAGCGAGCTGCGTCCCAACTGGGAACGCCGGCAAGTCCAGGGTCACCTTGCCCGCTTCGGTTTCTCGGGTGACGAGGCCCAGCGTCGCGCCGAGACACTTTCTGGCGGCGAAAGAGCGCGGGTCGCACTAGCGATGATGGTTTTGAGTCGGGCAAATTTTCTGGTGCTCGATGAACCCACGAATCATCTCGACATCGAATCAGTCGAGGCTCTCGAAGAAGCACTCGAGTCATATGAGGGGACCATTCTTCTGGTGAGCCATGATCGCGCGATGCTCGAGGCCCTTACTTCTCGGGTGTGGGTGCTTCATGAGCATCACGTTACGGACTTTCCCGGATCATTTGGGGAGTGGGAGGAACAGAGCCGCGAGCGAGAGCACGCCGCCGCCGTTGCCGCATCCGAGCAGGAGGCGCTTCGCAGAGTGAGGGAGCGCCAGACGACGAGAAGGCGCGAGGTCAAAGGCGATGAGAGCCGGGCAGTGCTACGCGAAGCGCGGCAGAAAGTGGAGAAGTGCGAGAAGGAGGTCGCATTGCTCGAGCGGCGAGTAGCGGAATTGACCGCGCTTCTCGAGGATCCGGAGCTTTATACCACCCGCGAGGGAATGGAGAGATCACGTCTGTCAGGAAAGGAGCTTGATGTAGTCCGTCGAAAGTTGGATGCTGCGATCGAGCAATGGACTACAGCGACCGACCGAGCTGAGCAGCTCTCGGCGACCTGATTCTGATTAGAACTCGCCAATAAACCCTATCTCGACTTCCAAATGGTGGCCAAATCGCTGCTGCACCTTATCCTGGGCAATCGCAATCAGCTCGCGAACATTTTTCGCGGTCGCCTTTCCCAGATTGACCATGATATTCGCATGAATGTGTGATATCTGCGCGTCACCATGGCGAAAACCCTTCAGTCCAACGTCATCGATCAGGCGACCGGCGCCGACTCCCTCGATTTTCTTGAAGATCGAGCCGGCACTTGGATGATACTCGAGCCACGGGTGCTTACCGCCACGCCAGCTGAGATTCTCCTGCATGATGCGGTGCATGAGCGCTTTGTCGCACGGCTCGAGCTGGAAGGTCACCGCCAGCGCGATGTCTCGCTGCTTGTGGAGCGTGCTGGTGTCGTAACCGAACTGCATGTAGTCCCGATCGACTGTCTGTCGCCTGCCGTCGTGTGTCAGCAGCTCGGCGGACTCGAAAACCTCAGCGATGAACATGGTTCTCTCCCTTGCCGGGGCGGGCGAAAGAAAGTGCAGATTCTGCCAGACCGCTCCGCCAACCGTGCTGGGAATTCCGACGTAGTGCTCCAGGCCAGACAATCCACGCTCGACGGCCTGAGGTATCAACCTTGCCATTACTGCTCCGCTTTCCACCCAGAGCCTGCCGTCGTCGAAAAACTTCAAATGGCTGGACGTATTCCGGATGACGAGGCCCCGGAATCCCTTGTCGCCGACGAGGATGTTGGCACCGAGCCCGAGTACGAAATACTCGATTCCGAGTTTACGGGCAGCGCTAACAGCCCCTGCCAGATCCTCGGTCGATGTTGCATCGTAGAAGAAATCGGCTGGACCGCCGATCTTGAATGTGGTGTATTGAGCGAGTGGCTCATCTCGCTTGAGTCTCGCGCTGTCGAGTCGAGCGATCAATTGCCCGTAGGAGTTCGAGCGGGCTTTCCCAGAATCTGACATGTCCGAAAGAAAAGGTGTCCTGCGTCACTGCGCTACTCTCGCGCTTTTTCTGTCCGCGCTTCTGCCCATGGAGGCCACGGCGCAAAGGGCGGAGCTGGAGAAGATCATTCAGCGCAAAGTTCTCGGGAACGGCCTCGAGATAATCGTTGTTGAGAACCACGGCGTTCCGTTAGCGACGATCGAGATCGATGTAAAGAACGGGTCGTTTACACAGACCCCGGAGTTTGAAGGACTGGCTCACATGTACGAGCACATGTTCTTCCGCGCGGATTCGAAGTATCCCGAGCCCAACCAGTTCTGGGATCGAGCCTCGGATCTGGGATCCGTGTTCAACGCGACGACATCGGAAGAACGCGTCAACTATTTCATGACGGTCCCTACCGAAAAGCTCGCAGATGGTATTCAACTTCTAGCTTCAGCGATTCGGGGCCCTCTATTCAGGTCTGACGAACTGGAGCGTGAGCGCCAGGTAGTTATCGGGGAGTACGACAGAAACGAGTCGAGCCCTTTTTTCGCTCTCGATCGTCAAATAACCGCGAAACTGTATCCGGGCAACTTCAGCAGAAAGGATGTCATCGGTGACCGGCAGATCGTTTCGACCACCACGCCGGAAAAGATGCGGACGATTCAAAACAAGTACTACGTTCCCAACAATTCGGCCCTGATCGTTGCCGGTGACGTCAATCCGGCGACCGTTTTTGCCCTGGCCGAACGAGAACTGGGTCAATGGAATCGCGGTGCCGACCCTTTTGCGGCCGATCCAATTCCAGCGATTCCGCCCCTTCAGAAAAGTGAAGCGCTCATCGTCGAAGCCCCAGTGGGAGCGGTGACGGTTCAGATACAATGGCAGGGTCCGAGCGTTGGACAGGATCCGAAGTCGACCTACGCAGCAGATGTATTTTCGGACGTACTCAACGATCCGCAATCACAGTTTCAGCAGAAGCTCGTCGATAGCGGTCTGTGGCAGGCCGTTGGAGTCAACTACTACACGTTGAATCATACTGGCCCAATTACGATCAGCGGCCAGACATCGGCAGAGCAACTCCGCCAAGCGGTGACAGCGCTCTACGGCGAGATCGCCAAATTTGACACGCCCGGGTACTTCACGTCGGATGAGCTGGAAGCGGTGAAAGCGCATCGAGCCGTTACGTCGGCCTTCGACCGGGAGCGCGCTTCCGGATTTGCCCACACACTGGGTTTTTGGTGGAGTGTGGCGAGCCTCGAATACTACATGGGATACGTTGACTACATGGCACAACAATCACTGGACGACTTACGTGCGTACGCACGCAAATACATCGTCAGTAAGCCGCACATCGCGGGAGTCTTGATCCCAGCGGACGCACGACAATCGCTGAAACTTGTTCCAGCAGATCTCGTGACGGCAGGGGCGCGCTAATGCTGCTTTCGATTGCTCTCGCAATCACCGCGCTGACCACCAGCTTCGATGTATCCGGCGTGCACGTGATTCTTCGCCAGAATAGCGGGAACAATGTCGTCGAAGCGAACCTCTATCTTCTGGGCGGTGCTCGGCAGGTCACCGATGCTAACGCCGGGATCGAGCCGATCCTTCTCGATGTTTCGGAGCGAGGCACGCGCCAGTACCCAAAAAATGCGCTGCGTCGCGCGATGGCAAAGCTTGGCAGTGAGATCGTCGTGACCCCAAGCGCCGACTGGACAATGTTCGGAATTCGGTCAAGTACCCAGGTTTTCGACTCTACATGGTCTATCTTCGCGGACAGAGTGGCGCATCCGACGCTCGCGAAATCGGAGATAAGCGTCGTCAAAGCCCAATACCTTTCCGGAATCAGGCAGCGGCGAGACGATCCCGATGCACTCGCTGACCTTCTTGCCGACAGCATCACGTTCATCGGTCATCCATATTCGGTTTCGGTAGGCGGAAACGAAAAGTCAATTCAGGCGATAGACTCGGCAGCGCTCCGTGATTATCAGCGCACACAGTTCGTCACATCGCGAATGCTGCTCGTTGTCGTAGGCAACATCGACCGCGCTCACATCGAGCGACTGGTGAACAAGTCGATAGGGCAGCTTCCGCGTGGAGGCTATGAGTGGACTGCCCCACCCCGGGTTCCGGAATCCCCAACGGCGGTTGTCATCGCGCGCCGACAGCTGCCCACCAACTACATACTTGGCTATTACAGTGGGCCACTGGCAAAAGGGGAGGACTATCAGGCCCTCAGAGTGGCGACTTCTGTCCTCACCGGGCGCATGTTCGCCGAGATTCGAACACGCCAGAATCTTACCTACGATGTTCACGCGCCTTTCGTGGATCGGGCCGCGACGTTAGGCGGGCTCTACGTCACGACGGTTTCGCCCGATACTGCGCTCAGGCTGATGCGAGCCGCGATTGTAGATCTCCAACAGGGCATGCTCGACCCTGCAGGACTGAAACAGCTCGAAGAGCAATTCATCACCGAATACTTTCTGGACAACGAAACAAACGCGGCCCAGGCTGACTTTCTGGCCCGGTCGCAGCTGTACGGGGGAGATTACCGCGAAGCCGAGCGCTTCGTCGACGAGTTGAAGAGCGTTACACCGGAAGCGGTTCAACGGGTAGCGAGGAAGTACATGAAAGGCTTCCGCTTCGCGTACGTGGGTGATCCATCGAAGCTGAACCCGCGGACTATCAGCCTATTCTAGTGAGGATAGGATTGCGGTGAGCACAAGCGACCAAGTGACCGGCTACTCCGCGAACTCCTCGGCCACGACACGAGGATCCATCGCGCCGCTGTAGAGGGCCATCCCGATTATCGCGGCAGCGACGCCCCGATCCTCCAGTGCACGAAGATCGTTGAGGCTTCCCAGGCCGCCGGAAGCGAAAACCGGAAATTCTGCGGCTTCAGCGACATCTTCCATCAGTGGCAGATCCGTTCCTCGCATCGCTGCCTCGCGATGTACCGCGGTTACCAGTACGCCGGCGAGAGGCAGGCCATTGAGCTCTTCAATCAGGTCGAGCACCAGCTTCGAGTGCGTACGAGTCCAGCCATGGGAAAGGATCCTGCGGTCGCGGACATCAGCAGCGACGACAATGCACCCAGGGAAAGCCGTGCTCATATCGATGAGCCAGTCAGGGTCTTCGAGCGCTCGGGTTCCGATCACGACGCGCTGCGCGCCGTCGTTCAGCAACTGATCAATCGACGTCTGACTTCTGATTCCTCCCCCGACCTGAACTTCCGCATCCGTGGCGGCGAGAATTGAGTGAATTTCCGCCGTGTTTTGCCCTCGCCCAGCGACTCCATCAAGATCAACAACGTGAAGATGATGGAATCCATACTGTCTCCAAGCGCGGGCTACGCCAACAGGATCTGGAATGCGCAATAACTCCTTGTCGTACGAGTCGGCAGCGAGCTGGACGCAGGCCGCATCTCTCAAGTCGAGTGCGGGAATTGCGATCATCCGGCGTAGCTAACGTTCAAGGCACGAATCGTGACTAGCGTGGGCGTACGGAAGATTTGCATGTCAGGGGGCTTGTGAATAAATTCACAATCTCTGTAGTAATGAAGTCTAATGTTATTTATGCACTAGCGTACGGCTCTGGGAGGCCTTAAACGATGCGGTTCTATGGATTCGCGGTTGCTGTTGGAGTAATTACGCTTGGCGCTTGCGCAGGCGGAGAAAAGAAGCCCGCCGACACGACGCACGTTGCAGTCGATACGTCGACTTCATCGGCCTCTACTACCACTGCTAGCACTACCACCACACCTGGCGGGACAGCCCCAGGGTCAGTGGCCGCGGCCCCGGTAACGGGCGCCAGTCACGAAGTGAAGATGGTCGGCGACGCGAAAGGCTACCGCTTCGAGCCCGCGAATTTCACGGTCAAGGCAGGCGATGCCGCTAAGTTCGTAGTCGTGACTGGCGGCCCGCACAACGTCGCCTTTGACCCGGCGACAATCCCGGCCGATGTCAGAGCTCAGCTCGATGCGAACATGGGCACCGACAAGATGGGAGAGCTCTCCAGCGCCTTGAAGACTAATCCGGGGGAGTCCGTCACAGTTTCCTTCGGGAAGATCAAGCCCGGCGTGTATCCCTATCACTGCACTCCGCACCTCGCGCTTGGCATGAAGGGCGTGATCACGGTTCAATAGTTTTCCAGCTTTGACGGAAGACCCGGCGGGGGCGAAAGCCTCCGCCGTTTTTTATGTCATTCTCCGCTTCTCGGACGGCGCTTAGATTGTATTGTCGAATAGACTACCGTGCGGGTTCCTTAGCACCGCCCAGGCGTCAAGCTAGATCGGACTGTCGTTGCACCTTATTCCGTGAATCTTTGAATCATGAACGTTCATAGCATTGCACGGATGAGCGGAGGCTCAGCCTATCTCTGGATGGCGGCACGTGCGAGAAATGCACTGCGCCGAGTCGTCGTCTTCGGGATCGTAGGAGGAGTCGTATTCATCGCCGCGCTGATAGCATTCGTGCTCGTGCCGAGGAATGCATCGCGAAAGGCATTGGCAGTGGCGGCACAGATCGAGGCCAAGAACGATTCATCACCCGCCGTCGCAGCGAGGGATCGATACCTGGCAGAGGTAACGGCGGTCGATTCAGCGTTGGATGCCGCACGTCGTGCGGCCAATCCTGTTCCGGCGCCGGTCGTCGATACCTTCCCTCCGGCTGTGCGCGCGCAGCGGGATTCACTCGGCTTAGAGCTCGCGAGACTCAATCGGTTGATAGATCGCGCCGAAAACGCTCCCCTTCCCACCTCCTACCGGGCTCTGGCCGCGTCACCCGAGGTGGCTGCGGATCCCAAGGTCAGAGTGCTTCTCGACTCGCTTGCAGGCATCGAGCGCGATCGAAACGCGTTTGGAGCCGTTGGCACGGTAGACCCAGTGTATCTGGCACTGACGTCGAGGGCTAACGCAATCGGTCGTTCGATACAGGCAGTTGCGGATGCAAAGAGGGGTGAGATCAGAGGGAAGCTGGCATTGATCCGGCCGACTCCAGCACCGGTGGTGAAGCCCACCCTTACGGTGGACACCACGAAGCTCCTTGGCCAGCGTGTGACGGCCCAGCAGAGCTACGCCGCAGCCGCCCGACAAGTAGATCAGATCAGCAGCAAGAACTCGCGCATCGATCGCGAATCAGCACGCGCGCGTGAGCTTTCCAATGTTGGTGCTCCACCCTGGGCGATGCTGGCTGCGGCGGTCGTGCTCGCACTGGCGGTTGGATTCGCCGCCTCTTTCGGGACGGAGCTCAAGCGGCCGCACATTGCTGACGCGCGTGAAGCAGAGCAGGTCAGCGGAGCACGCGTGCTCACGGTGATCAGACCGCCCGAGGTCGTGGTAGAGCGAAGTCGGCGCCAAGCAGATGTCGAAGCGCCACCGTTGATCGATGTGGTATCCGAGAGCTACCGGACTTTATACCTCCACATTGCCTCGGTGGAGGCAAGCGTTCCCATAGTTACGATAACGGGCGATGACCCAGGGATTGTGGCGACGGTTGCAGCCAACCTGGCTGCATCTGCTGCCTACGAGGCGAGGAGCACCCTGCTCGTCGACGTTGATCCGACCACCTGTAGCGTCGCGAGCGTGTTGCGAATCAGGCCAGACCCCGGCCTTTCCGGAATCATCACTGGCAGTTCAACCTGGCCTGAGGCCATTGTACCGACCACGATTGGCCGCGACAGACCCCTCGACGTGCTTCCGAGCGGAACCCGACGCTCGGGTTTGCCAGAGACCAACGTGGTCGAAGAAGTCAAGAAAGAGCTCGCTCGCATGCAGCGACGCTACGATTTCATCATCATCGCCGCCCCCACCAGCTACGTGCAAAGAAGTGCAAGCAGCATCATACCAGCGCCCGACGTAATCCTCTGCGCGAGAATCGCGCATACGACGGTTGGAGGTTTGAAGACAGCCGTGGACTCGCTGCGGGGTGCGGATATGCGCATCCACGGCCTTGTGCTCTGGGATGCAGAGATGCCGCAACTGGAAACCCGTGAGGAAATGCTTGGGTCAACGCGACAATCAGAAACATTCCAGCCAGAGCTTGCGACGGCGCGCTAGCCGGTAAATGGCGGAAACAATTCCCGATCTAAGAGGGGTTCCCAAGGCTCGAGCCTACAAGGAGCTGCAGGGACATTGTGAGGCGATCCTCGATGGCGTCTCCGACCCGATTGCGGCAATGGCGACAATTGCCGCGCTTGTCCATCATGCATTCGGCCATCTTTGGACTGGTTTTTATCGGGTTGCAGAGCCGGGAGTGCTACTACGTGTTGGGCCATACCAGGGATCACTAGGCTGTCTCGAGATTGCCTTCGGTCGCGGAGTTTGCGGCACCGCCGCGGCCGAAATGAGGAGTGTGATCGTTCCCGACGTCGCCAAGTATCCCGGCCACATAACCTGCGATGCGCGCTCGCGCTCCGAGATCGTCGTACCGGTTCTTGGGTCACGGGGTGATCTACTCGCTGTTCTCGACGTAGATTCCGGCCAACTCGATGCGTTCAACGAAGAAGACCAACGCGGACTGGAGCAGCTCGTGTCCTGGTTTGTGATCGTGAAGCAATGATAGCCGCCGGTTATTCGGACGTCATCAACCACGCGCTCGCCTTCGCGGCCAAACATCACGACCGGCAGGTGCGAAAGGGAACAAAGCTTCCCTACCTGACCCATCCCGCGAACGTAGCAATAATCCTTACGCGATACGGGCGCGACAACGACACCGTCGTAGCTGGAATTCTCCACGATGTCGTCGAAGACTGCGTTCGAGATGGATACACACAAGAGATGCTGGAGCAACGCATCGGGGACAAATTCGGCACGAAGGTGCTGGATGCAGTCCTAGCCATCACGTATCGAAAAATTGACGATGACGGAGTGGATCTTTCAGGTGATGATCGCAAGGCCGATTACCTGGAACGACTGGCGACAGCCAGTGAAGAGGCGCGCTGGGTCTGCGCCGCGGACAAGATTCACAATGCGTCGTCGATCGTTGCAGATTTGCGCAGAACGGTCGACCCTGAGACAATCTGGAACCGGTTTGGCGGCGGGAAATTGGGGACGGCTCGCTGGTACAGGCAAGTTTACGACAGGCTTCGCGAAGTGGGCTTCAGCGCTCCGATCATGACGGAGCTGGGACAGGTTTCGGCGGAGCTTCTCGAGCTCGCTGGCCCAGCGGCTAGGCCGTAATCGGAGCGGCTGTCCTGCCGTAGGTTTTTTCCACGTATTCGTCGAGTATCTTCAGAAATTCCGGAACGATCGTCTCGCCCTTTAGCGTGATCATGAGCTTGCCATCGACGTAGACCGGAGCCTTGGGCTCCTCGAAGGTCCCCGGAAGCGAGATGCCAATGTTCGCGTGCTTCGACTCACCAGGCCCGTTTACAACGCACCCCATCACCGCGACCTTCATGTCGATCACGCCGGGATACCGCTTCCGCCACGCCGGCATCTGCTCCCGTAAGTAGGTCTGGATGTCCTCGGCCATGTGCTGGAAAAATGTCGATGTTGTGCGGCCGCAGCCCGGACAGGCAGTCACCTGAGGATTGAAGTTCTGGAGCTCCAGTGACTGAAGAATCTGTTGAGCGACGCGAACCTCTTCGGCGCGGTCTCCCCCAGGACGCGGCGTCAGAGAAACCCGAATGGTGTCGCCGATACCGTCGGACAAGAGGATCGAAAGAGCCGCAGTGCTGGCAACGATTCCCTTTGAGCCAAGGCCGGCTTCGGTGAGTCCGAGATGCAGCGGGTATTCGCAGCGAGCGGCCAACTGTCGATACACTTCGATCAAATCCTGCACTCCCGAAACCTTTGCCGAAATTATGATGCGGTCGTGTCCGAGTCCGACTTCCTCCGCGATCACAGCGGAGCGCAGAGCGCTCTGAATCATTGCCTCGATGTAGACTTCTTTCGCGGTGCGCTGGTCAGCGCTCTGGGCATTCGCATCCATCAGCGATGTCAGGAGATCCTGATCGAGCGATCCCCAATTGACTCCGATCCTGACGGGCTTGCCGTTGTCGAGCGCGATCTGGATGATCGTCCTGAAATTCTCGTCGCGACGTTTCCCGCCAACATTTCCGGGATTGATTCGGTACTTCGCCAGAATTCGCGCCGTGGCGGGATATCGGGCGAGGAGCAAATGGCCGTTATAATGGAAGTCCCCGATCACCGGGACGGAAACACCCATGTCGGCAAGTCTGCTCGCGATCTCCGGCACCGCCTGTGCGGCTTCGTCGTTGTTGACCGTTATCCGCACGAGCCTGCTTCCCGCGCGCGAAAGCTCCGCCACCTGGAGTGCTGTAGCGCTGGCGTCGGCAGTGTCGGTGTTGGTCATCGACTGCACGGCGATCGGATAGGCGGACCCAATGGGCACGTCACCTACGATTGCGGTTACCGTTGGTCTTCGCGTTACGGTCGGCACGTCTGCTTGCGTGTGGTGATTTTGAAAGCTAATTCCCTAGTCCGAGCGGTGCATGTCGGACCGTGAACATCTTCCCTTCCCGGCACTTCTGGAGCTCAGATGGCTGACACGACGGATTCATCCAGCGCACCAGCTACCCCGCCCCCCGCAAAGAAGAAGCATCGCAAAGCGCTCATCGTTCTTCTCGCGCTGCTGCTCGTTCCCGCGGTAATCGTCGCGCTCTGGATCTGGGTCGCCCTGGGCTACACGTACTCCTCAGGGGAGAGGGCGGGGTATGTCCAGAAGATCTCCAAGAAGGGATGGATCTGTAAGACCTGGGAAGGTGAGCTGGCGATGGCAAATCTCCCCGGAACGATGCCGCAGATCTTCGCGTTTACGGTTCGAAATGACTCGATTGCCAAGGTGATCGAGCAAAATGCGGGGAAGCAAGTGTCGCTGACTTACGACCAGCACAGGGGAGTGCCAACCACCTGCTTTGGTGAGACGGAGTATTTCGTTACGGGGGTCCACAGAACCGGGCCTTGAATCTGTCTATTGTCTGCTCAGCCGGTCCTTGCTATTTTTCCGCCAAGTCGGGCTGGGAAGGGCGGGCGAAGGTTCGTGCTTCCCTCTCAAGTCCAGTGCGGGGTTAGTGAGACCCGCATCTCAGATTGTCGAGGGTCGGGCGTTCTCCGCTCCCCAAGACACAAATTTTTCAGGAGCAGGGAATGCGTACGACCGGCAAAGTGAAGTGGTTCAACGATGCGAAGGGCTTTGGCTTTATCACACCTGACAACGGGCAGAAGGATTGCTTCGTTCACTACAGCGCGATTTCCGGCTCGGGGTTCAAGTCCCTTGCCGAAGGTGACGCGGTAGAATTCGACATTGTCGAAGGTCAGAAGGGTCCGGCTGCCGAGAACGTGACGAAGGCCTCTTAAGCCACGTCGGCTTCACTGGCACAATCTGGCGGGGCGTCTCAATTGAGGCGCCCCGTTTTGTCTAGGGGAGGACGTCCTCTCTTCGGGATCGGTGCGATCTCGACAGCGTTTTCCAGTCTTTCGAGTAGCTGTAGTCGAAAGGACGCCAGGTCGAGGTTGAGGTTCAGCCCTTGGTGCGCGGAGTATCTACCATCGTTCCTGGTGAGGCCCTCAGCCAGCGTGATAGCCTTCGACGTTGGTAATCCAAGTTCCTGGATCAGCAAGACCGCCAATGCCAGAATCAGCAAAGCCTCAACAGTCAGGCGACGGGAGATACCTTGGCGCTCTTGGGCTACTCCGGGGACGCGATTATGCGAGAGGACATTGTCGAGCCATTTTACGGAGGTTCCGAGTGCAAGTGCAGCTGTGGCAATCGTATAGGCCCGAGGCATTAATTATCCTGCAATAAAAGGATAATTAAGAGTATCGGCCCCTTCCTCCTATTGCAAGCTCCTCTCCTCGTTATATTGTGCCCGCTCGCGCCCTCGCTCACTACGTATTCCTGGCGGATAAAATGAAGCGCTCTCTTCACATCCTTGTGGTCTGGACTCTCGCATCGATCCTGCTTTCGAGTCAAGCCAGCGCTCAGAAGACCTACGCTCTTGGGATCGGAGGAGGCGCGGCCATACCGGTCGGGAAACTGAGCAACACTCAGACGACCGGCTTCAACGGGATCGTCGCTCTCGCGCTCGGCGTTGCCGATCTACCAATCGGGGTCCGATTGGACGGGATCTACGATAGCTTCTCGCGCAAAACCATTACTTCCCCCCCAACCACCACCTACGGGTTCCGAATCGCTGGAATACTCGCCAATCTCATCTACGCGTTTCCCGGAACTACGGCGAAGAGCTACATCGTGACTGGAGGAGGTCTGTACAACACGAAGTTCGATATCCCCGGCACGAAGGCCGAAAATCATTGGGGTCTGAATGCCGGAGTAGGGGTGACATTCGCCGTGGGTCCGGTCGCCAGCTTCCTGGAATCGAGATATCACTTCATATCCCGCGAGCCAACGAAAGGCGGAGTACTCCATTTCGTCCCAATCACGCTCGGAGTAATGTTCTAAACCCGCAACAAAAAAGGCGCACAGACTATGCGGCCTTTTTTTGTCAATGGTCTTGCTCTCCTCTATATGGCGCGCAGCACCAGTTCATTGCCGCGTGCTGCCTCGCCTACCGGCCACAGGGCCTCGTGCGCTGATCGAAGCTGTGCCCGCACCGCGCTCGCGCTCGTTCCTCCTGGTACGTCCCGACGCGCGACTGATCGAGCGGGCTCGAGCCAATCAAGTGCGTCGTCGCCGAACAGGGAATGCGCGGCTTTGAAGGATGCGAGGGGCAACCCGTCCAGATCACAGCCATCGCGCTCGCTCTCGCGAATCAAGGCGCCGATCGCACCATGGGCCTCGCGGAAAGTAGCTCCCTTCTCTACCAGATAATCAGCGAGGTCCGTTGCCATCATGTTGCTCGAGAGCGCGGCTCGCATGCGCGTGACGTTGAAGCGCGTTTCCTGGAGTGCCCCGGCGACTGCAGGAAGCACGAGAAGGGCTGTGTCGACGGCATCGAACAACACACGCTTGTCGTCCTGGAGATCCTTGTTGTACCCGCTCGGCAAACCCTTGAGCGTCGAGAGCAATGTCGAGAGGTCGCCGATTGCGCGCGCACCCGAACCGCGTGCCAGCTCGAGCGCATCCGGGTTGCGCTTCTGCGGCATCATGCTGGAGCCGGTCGTAAAGGCATCGCCAAACTGGACGAACCCGAACTCGCTTGACCCATAGATGATCAAGTCTTCGCTGAGCCGTGAGAGGTGCGTCGCCATCATCGCGACGGCGAACAACAGCTCAGCGACAAAGTCCCTGTCACCAACCGCGTCAATACTGTTCTGGGACAGGGCGCTGAACCCCAGGCTCCCCTGGAGAAGTACGCGCGAAACCGGGAATGCGCAGCCAGCAATTGCGCCAGATCCGAGAGGAAGAACGCCGGCAGCACGGGACGCGGACGCGATTCTCCCTCGGTCGCGCTCAAGGGGCCAGAAGTGGGACAACATCCAATGCGCGGCGGAAACCGGCTGGGCGCGTTGAAGATGAGTGTACGCCGGCATCAACACATCCTGGAGCGCCTCCGCGTGATCCAGCATCACCTGTTGCAGCATCCGCGCGGAGGAATCCAGCTTGGCGCACGCATCCATTGACCATAGACGTGTCGCGGTCGCGACCTGATCGTTTCGGCTGCGACCTGTGTGCAGCTTCGACGCGACATCTCCGACCTCTTCGTGGAGCATCCTGTCGATCATGGTGTGCACGTCTTCATCGGATGGGACGGGTGTCGCACCCCCAGCGAGCTTCTCGGCAACAGCGGCGAGACCTTTCTCGATCTTCTTGCTTTCGTCAAGTGTGATGACGCCCGCACCCCAAAGAGCGACAGACCAGGCACGAGATAGATTGATATCGAACGGCCACAGCCGGACATCGGTACCGATGGAACGGTTGAGGGCGTCTAGCGCAGCCGCGGTCGGCACCGCGAACCGGCCTCCCCAAAGTTTGTGCGACGCGTGGTCGGACACGGGGAAGGGCAGGCTCAAGCTATCGCGAGAGTCGCAGGCCCTCGCGATTCGTTCTTACTCTCTTTCTCAGCCTTCGCAGCGGCCATTTCCTGGTCGCGGATAGCGCGGACGCGGGCTGAGAGACCGTAGAGCCTGATGAACCCCGCGGCATCACTCTGCTGGTAGACATCGTCTTCACCGAAAGTGACGAAGCGTTCGTCGTAGAGGGCGTGCTCGCTCTCGCGACCGACGACCGAAGCCGTTCCCTTGAAGAGTCTCAGAGTCGCTGTGCCAGTGACGCGCTCCTGAGTGACGTTGACGAAGGCGTCGTAGCCTTCGCGCTCGGTCGTCCACCAACGTCCTTCATAGACCAGATCAGCGTAGCGAGGAGCAACGAGATCCTTCGCCGCTAGCGTGCGCCGGTCGAGGACGAGCTGTTCCAGCTCACTGTGAGCGGAATACAGAAGAGTACCACCAGGAGTTTCGTAAACTCCACGAGCCTTCATTCCTACAAGGCGATCTTCCACGAGATCGATGCGCCCAACCCCATGGCGGCCACCGATCTTGTTAAGCGCGACGACGAGATCGACCGAGTCGAGCTCAACTCCGTTGACCGAGACGGGCGTTCCCGAGTGGAATCCGATCGTGACTTCCTCGGGCTGATCCGGTGCATTCTCGGGTGCGGTCGTCAACATGAACAGATCCGCCGGCGGGGCGACATCGGGCTGCTCGAGCACCCCACCCTCATGGGAGATATGCCAGACGTTCCGATCGCGCGAGTAAATCTTGTCGCGCGTCGCTGCAACCGGAACCTTATGAGCGTCAGCGTAGGCGATCGCGTCCTCGCGGCTCCGGATGTTCCATTCGCGCCAGGGGGCGATGATGGGCAGATCGGGAGCGAACGCAGCGTAGGTGAGCTCGAAGCGCACCTGGTCGTTGCCTTTTCCGGTGCAACCGTGAGCGAGCGCGTCGGCTCCCACTTGCCGAGCGATCTCAACCTGTCGGCGGGCAATGAGGGGACGGCCCATGGAGGTGCCAAGGAGGTACTTTCGACCATAAACCGCTCCAGCTCGGAGCGTGGGCCAGACGAAATCCTCGACAAATTCGCGCCGGAGATCCTCGACGTAGCACTCATCCGCGCCGGAAGCAATCGCCTTGGCGCGCACACCCTCCAGCTCCTCTCCCTGGCCTATATCAGCGGCAACGCAGATCACCCGCGCGCCGTACCGCTCCTTGAGCCACGGGACGATGATCGAAGTGTCGAGCCCACCGGAGTAGGCGAGGGCAATTGTGCGAATCACGGGCGCCTCAATAAGTATTCAGAATAGCTGAATATTTAATCGTTTGGGGCCCCTACGTCAACCTCGATCAGGGCTCCCCAGCCATGGCTCGCAGCCGCCGCATCACCCGGTCACGGGCCGCGACCGAGCGGCAGATTATCAGTATGGTATCATCGCCCCCAACTGTCCCAAGGATGTCAGACCAGCCCTCTCCGTCGAGTGCGGCGGCGATCGGCTGAGCGCCTCCGGGAACGGTTCGCAGAACGAGCATTTCACTGACCCCGTCGAGTCTGAGAAACAACTGGGGCAGGAGGGTGTCGAGCGCAGCACGGCTTTCCTCTATGCTCCCGTCGGTGATGGCGTAGCGGGCACCTTCAGGCGTCGGGACACGTGCGAGCCTGAGCTCGCGCAGATCGCGTGAGAGGGTAGCCTGGGTTACGTCCCACCCCCGCTGGAGAAGGAGCTTCCGGAGATCCTCCTGGCTGCTTACTACCCGTGCCCCGATTATCTCGAGAATCGTGTCGTGCCGTTCGCGCTTGTTGGCCATCGAGGGTGAGTTTAGCACCACCTTGGGCTGCGCGCGAGGCGGCCCCATGGATCATTGACTGGCAGGGCGTGTAATGTTATGCATTATTTATGCATAAAGTTCCGGTGGGAGTCCTTGGTGCGAGCGGTTACGCCGGGCGGGAGCTGTGCGGATTGATCGCCCGGCACCCCAAGCTCGAGCTCGCGTTTGCGTCGGCGAATGAGCAGCGCGGACAACGTGCGCGCATAGGACCATTGGAGGTGACATACGTCGCGACCGAGGACGCGCCCTTGGGCGATGCGGAGATCGTGTTCACAGCCTTGCCGCACGGTGCGTCTGCCAAGTGGGTCGGGAATGCGCGCTCAACAGGCGCGCGGGTCGTTGACCTGTCTTCGGACTTTCGCCCCGGAGCGACGGAAAGCGCGACGGACGCTGAGTACGGACTCACGGAGTTGATGCGGGAAAACATTCCGGGAGCCGAAATCGTGGCAAATCCAGGCTGTTATCCAACGGCAGTGCTTCTGGCAATCGCTCCGCTGCTGAAGGAAGGATGGGTGACACCGGGAGCGACCATCAATGTATCGGCGGCGAGCGGGGTGACTGGAGCGGGATACTCCGCGCGTCCGGATCTGCTCTACGCGGAAGTCGCTGAGGATTTCCGCGCCTACGCGGTCGGGAACGAGCACCGCCATCTCGCCGAGATGCAAACGGTCACGAACGAGCTGGGTGGCCGAAACAACGACATTTTGTTCACCCCGCACCTCCTTCCCGTTGCACGCGGAATTCTGGCGACCATCACTGTGCCGATCGAGGAGCACACCGAAGACCCATCTCTGCTGTGGAAAGATTGCTACAGCGGAGAGCCGTTCATCGAGATTGCGGAGGCGCCGCCCTCCCTCCGCGACGTCGTCCGGCGGAACGTAGTTCGTCTTAGCATTACCAAAGCCGCGAATGTGCGGAAGCCCACGCTCATCATCATTTCAGCAATCGACAACCTGATGAAGGGAGCTGCGGGACAAGCGTTGCAGAACGCGAATGTCCTCCTTGGGTTGAGCGAGCAAGCAGGGCTGCCCGCGTGATGCGTGTCGTGAAGATAGGCGGGCGTGCCCAGGCCGATCCTCGCTTGTTCACATTCCTCGGTGAAGCGTGGAATGACTCGCCAAAATCTCTGTGCGTAGTACACGGCGGTGGAGACGAGGTTTCGGCGATGCAGAGAGCGCTTGGCAGGGAAGCAGTATTCATCGGCGGTCGCCGGGTTACGTCGAAGAGCGATCTCGACCTGCTGCGAATGGTGCTCTCGGGGGTGGTGAACAAGCGACTTGTGAATGGGCTGGTTGCGGCAGGAGTCTCTGCGGTCGGTCTATCGGGGGAGGATGGCGCTCTGATAAGGGCGGAGATCATCGACGCCGAGTCTCTCGGTTTTGCCGGGCGGCCAACAACCGTCAACTCGAAGCTTCTTCTTGTTCTGATGGAGGCGGGCAATCTTCCGATTATCTCACCGGTGGGCTATAACGGCGAAAGCGAAGAAGGTGGCGCGCTCAACGTGAATGGCGATGATGCGGCTTCCGCCATCGCCGCGGCCCTTCAGGCGGACGAGCTACTCCTGATTGCCGATGTCGAAGGAGTGCGGGATGAACAGGGTGAAGTGCTGCCCGCAATCACCCTCGAGTCCGCACGGGAACTGATCGAAAACGGAACAGCCGCGGGAGGAATGGCGGCCAAGCTGGAATCAGCCCATTCGGCTCTTGTCGCAGGAGTCGATCGTGTGCGAATCTGCGATCTCGCCGGTCTCGTGGATGACGGGCGGGGTACTTTCATTACTCAATCCCAGAGCGTAGTCACATGACAGCCGTCACGCTGCCCATCGAAGAACAAGCTGTCGTCGCTGCCGCCGTGGAGACGTCGCTTCTCGGTACCTACAAGCGCGCTCCGATGGAGTTCGTGAGGGGAGAAGGAGTCGAGCTCATCGATGCAAACGGCAAACGGTATCTGGATTTCGCCAGTGGAATCGCCGTAAACGCACTCGGTTACGGTGATGCCGGGGTCGCGCGAGTGGTGAGCGAGGCTTTGAACAACGGATTGATTCACACCTCGAATCTCTATCGGACGCCCGCGGGGGAGCAGCTCGCGGACAAGCTGGTCGAGTGCTCTTTTGCGTCGAAGGTCTTTTTCTGTAATTCCGGTGCGGAAGCGAACGAAGGCGCATTCAAGTTTGCGAGACGGTGGGCACGAAAGATCGGCACTGACGCCAAGGTCGAGATCATCGCTCTGCGCGGGAGCTTTCACGGGAGATTGTTCGCGTCGTTGGCGGCGACAGATCGGCCGTCGTATCGCGCGCCGTTCCGTCCCCTCGCGGGAGCCGTGTCAATTTGCGAGCGCGACCTGTCTGATCTCGAGACGGCGCTCGATGAAGAGACGGTCGCGGCGCTGATCGTCGAACCGGTGCAGGGCGAAGGCGGAGTGCGCGTCCTCGATGACGCTTTTCTCGAAACGCTGAGGACACTCACATCCAAGCGGGAGATCGCGCTCATCTTCGACGAGATCCAGTGCGGATTGGGCAGGACGGGCCACCTCTTCGCATACGAAAAAAGCGGAGTGGTTCCCGACATGCTAACGCTCGCCAAGCCTTTGGCTGGCGGACTGCCAATGGGCGCCGTTCTCGTATCTGAGGAAATTGCTGCTACAATCCAGTCGGGGGATCACGGGACCACGTTTGGCGGCGGTCCCCTCGTATCTGCCGTCGCCGCGCACGTGCTGGAGCGTCTCTCCAACCCAGCGTTGCTCGAATCTGTTCGCGAAAACGGGGCGTGGCTCGGAGCGCAGCTCGATGCAATTGCGCGTCGCTCAGGGAAAGTTCGCGCAATACGGGGAATCGGCTTCATCTGGGGACTCGACGTTCTGGAACCCGCCGGCGACATCGTCAAACGGGGGTGGGACGAGGGGATTCTCACGCTCACGGCCGGCGAGCATACGCTCCGTCTCCTTCCTCCGCTCACAATGGACCGGGACGATCTTGTCCGCGGACTCTCCATCATCGAGAAGATCATCGCGCAGTAGCACGGATCGGAGTCGCCAATGCCACCGTCTGCGGTTAACATACCGGAGACTTCTTCGCAGAGACGGTATGTCATTGGCACGACTCTCGTCCGGCCGACTTCTCGCATTTCTCATCGCGGCAGCTGCATGTAGTCCCGTGCCAATTAACACCGGGGCACCGGTGGCAGCGGCCACCACGTCCGATACAGTCGAAGCACGCCGATTGTTTGAAGAGAATATTGACGCGATACACAAACGTGACCGCGCGCGTTATCTCGCGACGTATCTTCACACCAGCTCGCTGGCGCGTAACGGTTCTTCCGGACTCGAGCTCGGGTACGAAAACTGGAGTGCTCGACGCGATTCTAGCTGGCCGGACACTCTAATCGCCAGAGACTTGCGCGTGATACCAGTTGCGTCTGGTGTCGTCTACGGCACCTACTGCTACACTGTGACACAGAAGGATACGACTTCGAGCGGAACATCCGAGCGAGTGTTCGTGAAGACGACTGAGGGATGGAAGATCGCAGTGACCACGGCATTCGGATTACCCGCTGGTGCGCCCGCGCAATGCAAATGAACCCCTTCAATACTGTGACAATGATCCGTCGATTCACGCTCTCGCTCCCGATTTTATTGGCCGGGTTTGCCGCGTATCCGGCAGTCGGTCAGGTGAGCAACTCGCAAGCACCAAAGCTGGTGGTCTTTGTGACAGTCGATGCGATGCGCCCGGACTATCTAACGCGCTATGCCAGGCAGCTCACTGGCGGGTTGGGAAGGTTATACAACGGCGGCGCCGTATTCACCAATGGATTCCAGGATCATGCGATAACCGAGACAGCACCGGGACATTCGGTGATCTTGTCGGGTCGATATCCGGTTCACACCGGCATATCTGCGAATACCGCCGGAGTAAACGACACAACCGTCAGCCTCATAGATGCCTCAGGTCTTGGCGCCTCACCATTTCGTTTTCGCGGAACCACGCTAGCGGATTGGCTAATCGCGAAGGATCCTCGTACTCGCGTTCTTTCCGTTTCCAGAAAGGACCGTGCCGCAATCCTGCCCATCGGGAGATCCAAGCAACCCGTTTTCTGGTACGCACCGAATGGGATCTTCACAACGAGCACTTATTATGGCTCGAGCCTGCCAGAGTGGGTTCGTGTTTTCAACGCGCGCAAGCTGCCAGCGAGCTACGCGGGAAAAGCTTGGGAGCTACTGCTGGCCGACAGCGCTTACAGCGAACCTGACAGCGTTCCGATAGAGAGCAATGGCGTCAACTTCAGATTTCCTCACCTTGAATCGAGCTCGCCCGACACGGCGGCCCGACTGCTTTTGGAGTTTCCGTGGATGGACGAGCTGACGCTCGATTTTGCCATGGCTGGCGTGAACGCGCTGAATCTAGGTACAGGGCCGCAGACTGACCTGTTGTCCATCTCGCTCTCGACAACCGATGCGGTCGGTCATCGTTACGGGCCCGACTCACGCGAAGTCCACGATCAAATCCTTCGACTCGACCGTGCCCTTGGAGTCTTTCTGGATTCCCTCTACCGAATCCGGAACCCTGGCGACGTCGTCATTGCGCTCACTGCCGATCATGGGCTTACCCCTTTTCCGGAAGTCCACGCGCACGATCCAAACACGGGGGCTATTCGCGTCAATCCGCGTCCCCTGTTGCAGCGTCTCAGCAACTCACTCGCTGCAGCGGGAGTGACGGGATACGGGCTCAACTTCATCGCGGGGGTGTACACCGGCAACGGATTTTCCTTCGATGGTGGAGTGCTCGAGCTCGATCGTACTGCGTTGAGCAAGGCCCGAATCAATCGTGATTCACTGGTGCGGGAGGTTCGTGCTGCGTTTTTGAAAGTACCCGGCGTTGCTCGCGCGGACAGGATTTCAGAGCTCGCTGAGCGAGATACGGTGAACGACAGAATTGCGCGGCGCTGGCTGCACATGTTTGCCGATGAGGACAAGGCCGCGCTCGTAGTTACTCTAGCCCCCTACAACTACTGGCTCTCGGGCTATATCGCGCAGCACGGTAGTCCGAACGACATCGATGCTCACGTGCCGATCATTTTCTACGGGACCAGCGTCAAACCAGGACGGTACGACGAGTTCGCGGGAGTGGTGGACATGGCTCCAACGCTCGCGGCGATCGTCCATGTCACACCGCAGGAAAAACTCGACGGACACGTTCTCCAGAATGCGATCAGATAGGATCTCCCGTAGCTCGGTCCTGAGGGCATTCGACGAAGCCGAATTCGGGTCGAAGAACACGCTCAACCTCAGGGAATCGCTTCCTTCTGCGGCCGACGCGCGTTTTCGAACCGAAGCCTGGCTGCGCGAGCGGCAAATCAGTCGGGCAGTCGAGGTTCTGGTGATAACAGGTCGTGGAAATCAGAGTCCAAACGGAGTCTCCGCAGTCCGGGAGGCGATTCTCTCGCTGCTGCCGTCCCTTCGCAGGCGCGGGGTGGTAAGTGAGTGGAGAGAGCATTCTCCAGGGTCATTCGTGGTCAAACTGGGATCGATCTCCTCACTTCTTGAAGCGCCCAGACGGAGGCGGGATCGCACACCGATAGCACCCGCAATAAATCCAGAGTCTCTAAAGGATCTGGACCGGGCGACGCTCGAGCTCCTCCGGCGACTGGCGATTCGAAGTCTCGAATCGTTGGGCATTCGCGAGCCCGAGAAATTCGTGGAAGCTGAGATGCTCTCCAAGTTTCATTCCCTGGCGGGAGGCATCAATCCCGGCGAACAGGGCGAGGCAAGATTACGGGAGGCCATCAAGGCAGCGCTCGATCAACTCGACGAATGAGGATGGACGCCGTTGGGGAGCAGACATCATCACACAGAGGATATCACACGGAATGAAGAACATCGTCTTGGTTGTATTGCTCGCACTATCGATGCCTCTGAGGGCGCAGACGACTCCCGGGTACTCCCAGCAAGCTGCAGTCGCGGAACGGGCCGTGGAGTCGGACGCAATCGCGCGGCCGTCGCCGTCGAGAGCTTCCGCGCACTCGAGATTTCTGTCGCTGCAGCCGCACATGGCTGGCACCCCAGCTCAGGCGCGAACCCGCGACTACGTGATCAATCAGATGAAATCGTGGGGACTCGAAACGGAGGTGCGCTCCTATAGCGTTTGGATGCCGCACCCTGTGAGCACACAAGTCTGGCGGATCGCGCCCAATCCGGTCGAGCTCGATCTGAAAGAGGGCGTAATTCCCGAGGACACGACCTCTTCTGCCTATCCACAAGTAACGGCGTTCAATGGCTATGGCGCGCCCGGCGATGTTCGTGGCGATGTCGTCTACGTTAACTACGGGTTGATCGAGGACTACGCACAGCTCGATTCCATGGGCGTGTCGGTCAAAGGCAAAATTGCGGTTGCACGGTACGGGCGATCATATCGAGGCATCAAGGCACGAGAGGCTGAGAAACACGGAGCACTCGGGCTGATCATCTACAGCGATCCCGCCGACGATGGATATGTACGCGGCGACGTTTACCCGACCGGTCCGATGCGCCCATCCCACGGAATTCAGCGTGGGAGCGTCATGAATCCGAATGGTGATCCGAGCACTCCTGGGTATCCGAGCACGCCAAACGCGCGGCGCATCCCGGTCGCCCAAATGGACATCCCGCACATTCCGGTACTGCCCGTCTCGTACGGGAATGCAACGGAGCTGCTTCGTGGATTGGGCGGAAACTCGATTCCTCAACCGTGGCAGGGCGGTCTTTCCTTCAGGTACCACGTCGGGCCCGGGCCCGTACAAGCTCGAATCGCGGTGGCGACTGATGCCAACACAAGTCCATACAAACAGATCTGGGACACATTCGGAACGATTCGTGGAGCGGAATTTCCGGATGAAATCGTTCTGGTAGGCGGCCACCGCGATGCGTGGGGACCCGGAGCAGCTGACAACGTCAGCGGCACGGTCAGCGTGCTAGAGGCAGCGCGGACAATCGCCGAGCAGGTCAAGGCTGGGCGGAGACCAAAGCGCACGATCATATTCGCGACGTGGGACGCCGAAGAGTGGGGATTGATCGGCTCGACGGAATTCGTCGAGGAAGACTCGCTGCGTCTGAGCAGAAACGCCGTTGCCTACCTCAATCAGGATGACGTTGCTCAGGGGCCGAACTTCAGCGGAGGCGGGTCTCCATCGTTGCGCGCACTGCTGCGCGACGTCGCCAAGGAAGTGCCTGACCCGAGCCATCAAGGGAGCGTTTACGATGTCTGGAGAAAACGGGCAAAGCTCGCAGCCGACACACTCGAGCCAGAAATGGGCGACCCCGGTGGCGGCTCCGACTTCGCGGGCTTCTACAATCATCTTGGAATTCCAATCGCGGATTGGGGATTCGGTGGACCGCAGGGTGTCTACCACTCCGCGTACGACTCCTATCATTGGATGTCGAAATTCGGTGACCCGAGTTTCGAGTTTCATGCTACGAATGCGCGCATTGGTGCCGCCACGCTCTTGAGGCTCGCAAACGCCGAGATTCTTCCGTACGACTACGTGGAATACGCGCGGACGATGAAGCGGTTCGCTTCGCAGGTCGGTCAGACAATGTCTGACAAGCATTGGAAATTGTCCGCTGCCGAACTATCCGGAGCCGTTGGAAGAATGGAAAGTGCAGCCGTCGCGTTCTCGACTGCGCGAGACCGTGCGCTTGCTGCTCAACTGTCTCCCGCGACCGCAAAACAGGTCAACGCTTCTCTTCTCGGGGTCGAACGACAGCTTACCAGAGCACAGGGACTTGTAACGCGGCCCTGGTTCAGAAACCTGATTTACGCCGCAGACGAGAACAACGGTTACTCGACGATGGTGCTGCCATCGGTAAACGAAGCGATTCGACTTGGCGATGAAACTGCAACCGCTCGGGAGCTAACGGACATCGCTCAACGCTTCGATTCGGCGACGCGAGCATTGCAAGTGGCAACAGGATTGCTACAGAAAAACTGAAAATACGGCTCGCGTTACGCGCGCTGTCTCAGGCCCGGACATTGCGATGATCGTGATCGATGACAGCACGACCGGACGAAAGGTGACAAGAATCGCGCGAGCAGAAGCGAGACGATCACGTCTCACTCCGGAAGAAGTGGTGCCGATTGCAGCGTATGGTGCGAGGGCAACCTGGCCGGCTGGATTCCAGCTCTACCAACGCGGTGCAGCGGCAGACGGAGTCTTCGTCGTTCTGAACGGGCACGTCGTTCTTCGCAACAAGATCAAAGTCGGGCGCGGATTCGTTCCCGTGGTCGCCACCACGGGGCAGACATTCGGAAGCGAAGGTCTGTCACCGAACAGTGATTACGTAACTGACGCCAACGCATCCGAGGAAACGAAGACATTGTTTCTCAGCGGGGCACAGTTTCGCGCCTTCGTGAGAGAACAGCCCAGCCAGACACTTCCACTGCTGTCGCAGATAATGTCTGAGCGCGCATACCTACTCGAGAAGTTGCACGAGCTCGCAGCGCTCAATGTCGACCAGCGCCTCATATCCACGCTCTCACACCTCAGCACTGATCGCAGCTTCACTACGGATGATGGGCGACTTAAGCTCGAGAACAACCACCACCGCCTTCTTTGCGAGATGGTCGGCGCGACCCGCGAGTCGATTGCTCTGGCGCTCAGCCGGCTCGTGTCGGCCGGAATTGCCGAGAGGAAGGGAATGACGTTTCTGATCGAGCCCAACTCTCTTGCTGCCGGGCTTGGCAACGGGCACGACACAGATTCCACGCTGCCGATGACGAGAGAGTTGTCGCCTCAGTGACACTGAATGGACGGGCAACAGAGCGCTGACACAGCGCCGGTAATACGTGGCGCGCAAACGATCGATCTGCAGGAGGAGGGCTCACCCGGAGTCCTCCTCCTGCATGGTTTTGGAGACACTCCCCAGACGCTCGCGTTGCTTGCCCGGAAGCTGCACAAATCCGGCTACAGCGTGTATGCGCCGTTGCTGCCGGGACACGGCCGCAACATGGATGCCTTCAACCAATCGCGAGCTGGAGACTGGATCGAAGCTGCCAAGAGCGCGCTCGCGACGTTGCGACGTCGAGGCGATTCCGTGTCTGTCGTTGGGCTTTCAATGGGTGCCGCACTGGCTGTGCTGCTAGCAGCTGAGCCCGGGGAGATCCCCGCGCTGGTTTTGATTGCCCCATATCTCGGGATGGCGAGAGTGTTGAGATTGGCGGCAGCGACATACTGGGCCTGGGAAAGATTTGCGGGAGAGGTCAACTCGAGAGATCCGCGCTCGATCCACGATCCAATCGAGCGGGAGAAAAACCTGGCCTATGGCTCCATCACAGGCCGCGCGCTATACGAGCTGTCGAAGATCGTACGGCTCGCGAGAAAATCCCTCCCACGCGTCAAGGCCCCGACTCTGATAATTCAATCCCGGGAAGATCCGCGCTGTCTTCCGGAAGTCGCCGAGTTCGCGTTACACGCACTCGATGCGGGAGAAAAGAAACTGGTCTGGACCGAGGGCGCAGGCCACATCATCACGGTCGACTACGGCCGCGAGCGCGTCTTCACGGAGGTCGAGCAGTGGTTGAGAGCGCACACCGACCGCGGCGCGGCAGCCGTCAAGGAAAAGGCGGCTGCCGAACGCGCTGAAAGCTAAAAGCGATCCTGGACGAATTCAGTAACGGTATCGACGGCGCGCTCGCCCAGCCCCGCAGCCTGTTGGACTACACCCGTTGCGACACGCTTCACGCGAGCCACGGGAGACTGCGTTCTACGACGAGCCCTACCACGGCTGCTCTTCTTTCTTGAAGAGGACTTACGTCCTGCACTCTTGCGGCTCGAAGAAGCTTTTCTTCCGCCCTTTCGCCGCGACGACTTCCTCGCGCCTGAAGACTTGCGGGAGCTTGACCGCTTCCGACTGGCGACCTTGCGGCGTCCGCTCTTGCGTCCCGAGGATTTGGACCGCGACCTCTTTCTACCACTTCTTCGACTACTGGACTTCTTGGCTGCAGCCATTGGAAGGCTCCGTGTAAGAGGGTTTGTAGAACGGATAGCAAGATTCGCGCACAACAAAGGTGAGAGCCATCGCACAGTGATGCAACAATTCGACGAAGCAAACCACTCCGATCACGGCATGATGCGCGTCTCCCCGTGTCGCATGATCCACAGGTCTCTGCCGACGCGCCCAGCGGCACCCCATCGCTCGCGCATTCGTGCCGGCGGTTCATCCATCGGTTCATCGGTGAGCTTGAAGGTCCCCCAGTGAGCCGCAATCATCACGAGCCTGTTTCCGTGCTGGCCGCCTTCCAGCTGGTCGACGGCTTGGATACAATCTTCCGGGTTCATGTGCACGGAACCCATGAACCACCGAGGCTCGTAGGCGCCGATCGGCAGAATGGCGACGTCGAAAGGCCCGCATCTCGTAGCGATAGAGCCAAAGTCCGGATGAAGAGCGGTGTCCCCGGCAAAGAAGAGAGACTGGTCTTCTCTACGCAGCGCCCATCCGCACCAGAGCGTGGTGTTTCGTTTGCCAAAGGTTCGTCCCGAGAAGTGTTGAGCGGGGAGGCAGGTCAAACGCAGCTCACCGAGCGCACTCTCGTCCCACCAGTCGCTCTGTATGACGTCACGTGCTCCGTGCCGGCGGAGGAATGCTCCCACGCCTAACGGCGCGTACCACCTTGTCGCGGGATAACGCTCCGCGAGGCGCGACACTGTCGACGAGTCGAGATGGTCGTAGTGATCGTGCGAAAGAATTACGGCATCGATGGGCGGTAGCGCATCAAATTCCACCGCGGGTGGCACCCATCGTCTCGGCCCGGCGAACTGCACTGGCGATGCGCGTTCGCTCCAGACAGGGTCCGTCAGCACGTTGAGTCCGCCTATCTGGATCAGGAAGCTGGTGTGCCCGATCCAGGTAATGGTCAACAAATCGGGGGCTGCCCGCGGAATTACGTACGAAGGAGCCGCCCGCGTGAAGACACTGGGGTCAGGGTCTCTACGGCGCGGATTCCGTCGCCGTTCTATCAACGACCACTTCAGAAAATCAAGAAATCCGTGCATCTGCGAGGACGGCCAGGGGTTGCGAAAACCACCTCCTGGCCGATGGTGCGCGGAGAGCTGTGCTAGTTGTTGAGCCATACGATTATGTGGCGACCAATCTCTGAGTTACAGATACCTAGGTGAGCGCAGCGCGCTCCAGGTTCTGTTCGAGGTGCGCAACAGATTTCATTCCAACCAACGCGGCGGTGAGCGGTAGCGACTGCGCGAACGCAATGGCGCGCCGCGCATCGCTGTTGAATCCGGGGAATGCGGAGCGAAGCTGGTCGGGGAGCGATCGTGTGAGCTGCGACTGCATGAGAGTCGCACTTCCAACTACTCCAATGTCGACGCGGTGCGCCGCCTCCAGCAGCGAGACGCGGTCAGCGCCCATACACTGGGTAGGAACACGCACTGCCTCCGTCATAGCGAGGTTAATCGGGAGCTGGATGATCTTGAAATGGTGTTTCTCGCCTCCTATCCCGCGAGCGACCGTTACGAGCTCCTCGAGGCTCAGATGGTTTCGAGCTTCGGGCGGAACCCGGAACCCGTTCCAGGTCGAGCAGCCGTAACAACCAATGATCCCACGCTCGCCCTGTTCCTCCAGCGCTGAAAACGCCGCAGCGATCACGCTCAGGAATTTCGAGCGGCTCAACACATCGAGCTGTTGCTCGGGGTTGTGCAGGTAGTAGACGTCGATGAATGCGAGTCCGAGATTGCGCCTGCTTCGCTCGATCTGATCGGCCAAGTATCGCGGGGTCAGGCAGTGCCCTCCCGATACGACATCCTCTGGCTGCATTACGCCAGGACCGTAATACTCGCTGTCGAGAAAGCCGCGGTATCCTTCCTTGGTGCCGGGTGGCGTGCGCTCGAGAGGTATGTATCCCCCCTTGGTGCAGACCACTATTTCTTCGCGCTCAATGTCGCCCCGGGAGATCAGGATGCGAACCGCTTCTCCGATTGCGCGTTCCGAGCGTTGACATCTGTAATTGATGGCTGTGTCCAACAGATTCACGCCCATGCCGAGGGCCGCAACGACAGTTGCAGTGTAACGTCCGTCTTCAGCGTCATCGCATTCGCCGAGGTAGGTGCCGAGACCAAGCGAAGAGACTTCGAGGCCGTCAGAGAGCGGCCGATAGAAATGGTCGATCTGCCCGTTCTCGAACCGTTTTCGAAATTGTCGCGTGCCCTCCGCGGTAGCACGTCCCTCTACGAGAGGCTGCAATGCCTTGGATCGACTCATTGGGGAGAGGCTACGGACGTCGGACAACTCGCGCAAGTGGATGTCACGGGGACTGGCCCTTACGTTGCTGTTTGACCGCCCGCAACTTACGAATTCCTCAACACAACAGCCTTCAAAACGTGAAGAGTTACGCCTTTCTGCTTGCTGCGCTTGCCGCGTGCACGCAGCAAACCCCCGTCATTCTCGCGCCGGTGCGAATGGAGACTCCAGCTACCACGGCCACAACAACCGGATCTGTTTTCGATACGCAACGCGATGATCCTTTTGCGACCACCAACCGGATCGACTGGCCGGGCCCGAATCGCTACCGCTCATCGAGCGGTGTGCCGGGCCCAGACTACTGGCAACAAAGAGCGGACTACACGATAGCTGCATCACTCGACACTGTCGCGGCGCAACTCAACGGCTCGGTGGAGATCAGATATACCAATAATTCGCCCGACACCCTGCGATATGTCTGGGTTCAAGTCGACCAGAATCTGTACCGGGCGGGAAGCAAAGGATCCGCGCTGTTTCCTGCCGACTCGCGTTGGGGAGTAAGGGGATTCCAGGGAGGCTACGACCTGACTGATGTGGAGGTAAACAGGACATCAGTGCGGCCCCGGATCAATGACACCATGATGCGTCTCGATCTTCCCACGCCACCCCCGGCCGGCGGTGGAAAAGCGACGATCTCGATCAAGTACTCCTTCAGGGTGCCGGAGCATGGATCGGATCGGATGGGACGGGACAGCCTGCTGTTCGAGATCGCACAGTGGTACCCGCGAATGGCGGTCTACGACGACGTCCGGGGATGGAACACCGATCCGTACCTCGGCCAGGGCGAGTTCTATCTGGAGTACGGAGACTTCGACTATTCGGTGACGGTGCCAGCGGGATACACCGTCGCCGGCAGTGGCGTGCTGCAGAATCCCGAAGAGGTCCTGACCGCGGAACAACGTCGGCGTCTTGGAACGGCGTCACGGAGCACCGACGTGGTTCAAATCATTACCCAGTCGGAAGCGGCTACGGCAAAGACACGACAGATTGCGGGAACAAAAACCTGGCGCTTTCGCGCCCAACACGTCCGCGATGTCGCGTGGGCAGGCGCTCCTGATTTCAGATGGGACGGAACCAATTGGAACGGGGTGCTCGCACAAGCGTACTACGAATTCCCCAAAGCCGGCAAAGCCTGGGAACACGCGGCCGAGCAAACAGCGTGGACGATTCGTCAGTACTCGCAGCTCTTCCTTCCATATCCCTATGCGCAGGCGACGAGCGTCGCAGGCCCGGTTGGCGGTATGGAATATCCGATGTTCGTAATGGTGGGCTACGGTAATGATGACCCCGCGTCGATATTCGGCGTCCTCAACCACGAACACGGCCATGAATGGTTTCCGATGATTGTCGGCTCGAATGAGCGTCGCTATGCCTGGATGGACGAAGGCTTCAACACCTATCTCAATGCCTTCGCAAGTGAGGCTCGTTATCCGGGAGAAAATGCGTATCCAGGCTACCTGAAGAACTGGGGCGACGCAGTGACGCAGGGAACCCAGTCGCCGCTCATGACTGCGCCGGATAACATCGCTGCTTCCGCGCTGGGCGCGATCGGTTACCGGAAGCCCGCAGTTGTGCTGCTGACGCTGCGGAACCATATCGTTGGGCCTGACCTATTCGATGCCGCCTTTCGCGAGTACACCAGGGCCTGGGCGTTCAAGCATCCCACACCCGGGGATTTCTTTCGGAGCATCGAGAATTCAGCCGGACAAGATCTGTCCTGGTTCTGGCATAGCTTCTTCTATACTACAGACGTTCTCGACATCGGCATCGAGAGCGTTTCCACACGCACCTCCGAGGGAGAGACATTCGCGGTGATCGCGCTGCGGCGGAATTCATCCATCCCGTTTCCGGTCCGGCTCCGGGTAGGCTATGCGGACGGTACAACTCAGGATTTCTCCCTACCGGTCAACATCTGGGCTCGTGGCAATCGATTCGAGGCGGTGCTACCGGTCCGTGGTCCAGTGACTGGTGTTCGGCTCTGGCCCGACCCTTCGGTCCCGGACTGGAACTCGTCGAACGACACGTGGGGAAGCCCACCGCCGGCGAATCGCGCGGGACCGGTTACGCGCGAGTAGTGTGGTCGTTTGGTTTAAGAAGGGCTCTCCGATAGATTGCGGGTGTACCCGATACAGATCAGTGGAGTAAGTAATGCCGGATTTTGGAAGCTGGGCGACGGCTTGGTGGAAGCCGATTTTGTTCGTAATAGTTGCTGGACACCTCACCAATGTGTCCGTCACGCTCTTTCTGCACCGGGCCCAAACCCATCGCGGAGTCAAGCTGCACTTCCTCGCAGCGTTGCCCATGCGCCTCTGGCTGTGGCTCTCGACAGCCATCGTCACGAAGGAATGGGTGGCATGCCATCGAAAGCATCACGCGTTCGCAGATCGGGAAGGGGATCCGCATAGCCCGCTCATGGAAGGATTGCGGAACATCGTGCTGAAAGGCGCCTTCTACTATAGAAAGACGGTTCGCCAGCCTGGAGTCCTCGACAAGTATGGAAAGGGAACCCCGAACGACTGGCTCGAGAGGCACTTGCTCTCTCCCCTCAACTGGGTTGGCATCCTGGTGATGCTGGCTGTCGACATCTATCTGTTCGGCTTTTTCGTTGGCCCCCTCGTCTGGGGCGTTCAGATGATCTGGATCCCATTCTGGGCGGCCGGGATCGTAAATGGTGTGGGTCACGCAGTCGGCTACCGGAACTTCGACGTCAAGGATGAGAGCCGGAACATCTCCCCGATTGCGATCTGGCTGGGTGGCGAGGAGCTGCACAACAACCATCACGCCGATCCTCACTCCGCGAAATTCAAGGCCAAGTGGTACGAATTCGACATCGGCTGGATGTATCTGCGACTCCTTTCCATTTTCGGCCTGGCTGAAATCTCCTACGCGCGCAGGTAGATCCGCGCGTGCCTGAATCAGTGACCTGCGCGCGGTGTGGTCAGACGCGCGCGGGGTTCGTAAAGCCGCCCTTTCCGGGACCAATCGGGGCCCGCGTCGTTGAACAGATCTGCACGCAGTGCTGGGCAGACTGGCTCAAGCAGCAGACCATGCTGATCAATCATTACGGTCTCAATGTGATGGACCCGCAGGCGCGGTCCTTCCTGACGAAGAACATGACTGCCTTCTTCTTCAAGACCGGCATTTCCTCCGACATCGACACCACCAAAAAAGGAACGATCAGTCACTGATGGTGAACCCGGAGAGAACACTCGCTTTAGTCCTGCTGCTCGCTGGTTCCGGGTGCAAGACGGCCGGCACCAATCCGGCGGATGTGACAGGGGGGCCGGTCTCGTCGCGTTGGACCGATTCCGTCCTCGCCTCGCTCACACTTCGCGAGAAGGCAGCGCAGATCGTCTGGCCAAGCGTGTACGGTGACTTCGTGTCCGGCGATTCGCCACAATGGCGCAGACTTACCGACTACATCCAGAAAGAAAAAGTGGGCGGCTTCACGATATCGGTTGGCTCACCAACCGAAGTGGCGGCCAAGTTGAATGCGCTGCAGTCGATGAGCCAGGTGCCCCTTCTTTTTGGGGCCGATCTTGAAGCAGGCGCGGGATTTCGCGCCAGAGGCGGCTACTTCGTCCCCAATGCGATCGATCTCGGTGGCGCGATCGTATTTCCTCCCGAGATGGCTGTCGGTGCAACTCGTGACACCACGCTTGCTTACGAACAGGGGAAACTCACGGCGATCGAGGGGCGAGCGCTGGGAATCCACATCGCGTACGCACCAGTGCTCGACGTCAACAACAATCCCGACAATCCCGTCATCAATACCCGCTCATACGGGGAAGATCCGGAGCTCGACGCGCGCCTGGGCGTCGCCTTCATCCATGGAGTGCAGGATCATGGGATGATTGCCACGGGCAAGCACTTTCCTGGACACGGCGACACTGGAGTGAATTCCCATCTGGCGTTGCCAGTGGTGACTGTGAGCCGGAGCAGACTGGATACGGTGGAGCTGGTGCCGTTCCGCGCGGCCGTGAACGGCGGAGTTGGAGCGATCATGTCCTTTCACGGCGCAATGCCCGCACTCGATTCGTCAAACGTGCCGGGGACGCTTTCGCGGAAGGTACTGACGACGCTGCTTCGCGGAGAGCTGGGCTTCAAGGGGATAATCATCTCCGACGCGATGGACATGCGGGGAGTCCTTGATCAGTACGGCTCCGACGAAGCCGTGAAGCGCGCGATTGCGGCAGGAATCGATGTGCTCATACAGCCGCTGGACGTTTCGCAAACCATTGATGCGGTCGTAGCCGGCGTCAGAGAAGGCCGCTACACCGAAGCGCGATTGGATTCTTCAGTGCGTAGAGTCGTTGAAACGAAGCGCCGGCTCGGGCTCGCGCAGCGGAAGCTCGTTGACCTGAACGGCTTACGGTTCCTGGTGGGCGACAGCTCAAATCTTCAGATCGCGCGCAGGGTGGCGGAGAAGTCCATCACGCTGGTGAGAGATTCACTGAGGCAGGTTCCGATCGCGCCGGGGACCGCGAAAGTTCTGTCGATAACGCTCGCACGGCGGGCGGATCTTGGCGCAGGAAACGCGTTCAACGCGGAGCTTCGCGCGGGATTGCCAAATTTGCGCACCGAGTTCATGGCAACCGAGGATGCTCCGCTGAATTTTCCTCGTCTCATCGCTGCCGCTGATTCTGCCGATGTCACGATCGTCGGTTCCTACGTGGGTCAGAACTGGGATGCGGTAACTGCGAGCGCGCCTCAGGCATTCGCCAGCTTCGTGCAGACTCTGGTTCAGCGTGGGAGAAAACCAATTGTGGTCGCTTTCGGAAATCCATACCTGCTTCAGCAACTGCCATCGATTGGCACTTACCTGGTTGCGTGGGGTGGTTTTCCGGTTTCCCAGACTGCGGCGGCGCGAGCACTGCTCGGCTCGTCCGCGATCTCAGGTCACCTACCGATCAGCATACCGCCATACGCGACGCGCGGAACGGGAATTGAGAGGGCTCCGGTACCGAAGTAGCTGAACGTTGTCTCGTCGTCAGGTCAGTTGACGCGATGAGGAAATCGGTTCGGATCCTTTTCTGTTGACGGCGCCACAGTCGAATCGTATATCAGAGTCACATTCCTCGCGGCGTTTCGCAAACACCTGCGACGTCACCCACAAAAAAATCTGAAGCGGTCTTGACTTTAGTCACAAAAGGTGACTAATTCGCTTCATCATGCGCGAACGTCCCTCCAGAACCAGCCCGTACAGTGTCGATGTCGTGCTGGTGACCGCGATGGGGAATGAGCTGGCAATTCTTCTGACCCGCGGCTCGACTGAACGTGAGCGTTGGGCTCTTCCGTGGCGGGCTCCGCAGACGGGCGAGACTCTCGAGGCTGCGGCTATCAGAGTGGCCGAACACGCGTTGGGTGAGTCTCCGATCTGGACTGAGCAAATCGGAGCATTCGGAGACGCCAAACGTCATCCCAGCGAGTCCGAGATTTCCATTGCATTCGTCGGACTCGTACCGCACGAAACCGCTTCTCCCACTGCAGGTTACACCTGGTTTCCGATGCGGGATCTGCCTCCGCTTTCTCCCCGTCAGCGCGCCATCGTCGAAGCTGCGACGCGAACCATACAAAGCCGACTCGATCAGGCCCCGATTGCGTTCAGACTTCTGCCTTCGACGTTCACACTGAGCGAGCTGCAACAGGTGTATGAACTGCTGCTTGGTAAACGCCTGCACAAAGCCAGTTTTCGACGTGCCCTTCAGGCCGCCTGGCTCGTCGAACCTACAGACGAATGGCGCAGCGAAGGGAGAGGCCGACCCGCCCAACTTTATCGGTATGCACCGAAGAAAAGGCGTAGACCTCACCGGGGTGTGAGGTTCGATTTCCTCTTTCCCTGAAACCTCGTAACAGCTAGGTATAAGCCCTGTTAGCCCGCTGGAACCCCTTGCGGCGGCGGTGTATTAGTTGCAATGTGTACCTAAGGCTCGACCCTTTGACAAAGGAGCCCGGTAGCTATGCTGGCTTATCTGGACGGTTTGTGCGCAGCTTTGCTCGCACGAGACAGCACAGAGATACAGCGACTTTTGGCACTTCCCGCAGCGCGCGATCTACCACGTAGAGTGCGCGAAGAGGCCGTTGCCATCTCCCGCGCCGGCAACCGGAGCTTCATGGCGCCGATCCATTCGCTCCACTTCTACTACAAGCTCACCCACATGGTCGACGAGTCGAGCGATCCGATCTTCGGAGATTCTTCGAAGCAGAGCGAAGCAGAAAGCGGACAGATCGAGCTTCCTCTCCGCAAAGTAGGAAACGGCGGGCGTTAAGTCCTGCTAAGCGAGCGCCTGAAGCGAATTCTTCTTCCTCATCGCTTCGCTCCAGACATCTCCAATCTTTTCGAAACGCGCGGCGGCATTTCCCAAATGGAACGAGCGCGGGTCGAGACCGTCGGTCAGCTCATTCCATTCGAGGGGAGTTGAAATCGTAGCTCCCGGTTTTGCACGCACGCTGTAGGCGCTCGCAACGGTCTTGCCCTGGATGTTCTGGAGGTAGTCGACGTAAACCGTTGCGGCCCCACGCGCTTTGACAGAGCGCTCGATCGTTGCCTCCTTGCGGTGTGCGTCAGCAACTTTCGTAGCTATCAATTGCGCGACGATCGTCGCTGCCTCATTCGGTGTGCGTGGGGGTAGAGGTAGATAGATATGTAACCCCGTGGAGCCGGAGGTCTTGATCGCCGCATTGAGCCCGAATCCGTCGATCACCTCTTTGGCCCAGCGCGCGACCTGAACCACACGGGCAAAGTTGGCGCGCGGTCCCGGGTCCAGATCGATGATCGTGTAGTCGGCGTACTCCAGCGATTGAACGCGCGAGTGCCACGGGTCGACCGAGATGGCCCCCAGCTGGATCGTGTAGAGAAGCGTGAGGAGATCTCCCCCGATGATGCGGCGCTGCTTTTCTCCCCCGTCGGTTTCTATCAGGTCTACCCAGACCTCGGGCGGCGTAGTCTCCGACGGCTTCTGCTGGTAGAAGCTCTCCCCGTTGATCCCGTTCGGGAACCGCTTCAAGACGAGCGGGCGATCCCGCATCACCGGCAGGATGAAGTCCGCGATACGCGTGTAGAAGCGCATTACGTCGCCCTTGGTGTACTTCTCCTGCTGGAAAAAGATCTTGTCCAGGTTGGAGACTTTGAGCGCCTTTCCGTCAGCGAAGTCGAGGGAACCGTCCCCGCCCCTTTCCTCGATTGCCGTCAACTGCGCCAGAAGCGCGGCTTTATCGATTTTTCCGTGCGGACCCCCAACCGACTGGGTTCGCCGAGCGGACTTTCGCGGCGGAACCTTCGTCGCCGGTTTGGCGCGGGCAGCAACGCTGATCCGGGACTGCCGGTTGGCGATCTTACTGCCCTGTGCTGACTTTTTCTGGACGCTCGTCGGCTCGAGACCGACTTCATCTGGATCCTTGTCGTCGCGCACCCCAAGGAGAATTGGCTGCCGGAGGCGCCGGTCCGCCGTCCATTCGCTGAACTTCACTTCGACGACAACTTCCGGCTTCACCCAGTGGGCCTCCTCGTTCGTTTTCGGAGTCTCTTCGAACGACGAAGTCTTTCTCTCCAGCGGCTTGAGACGGCGATACATCTCCTCCAAGCCCTGTCGGGTAAAGCCGCCACCAGTGTGGCCGACGTAGATGAACCTGCCGTGGTCGAAGTAGCCGAGGAGAAGCGCGCCGATGTGCTCACGGCTGTTTCGCGGTTCGGTATACCCGCCGACTACGAACTCCTGCCTGAATTCGATCTTCAGCTTGAGCCAATTGTGCGACCGGCTGCCGGGTTCGTAGCGCGAGTCAACGCGCTTGGCGATGATTCCCTCCCAGCCCTGACGACGTGCCTTCTCCAGCATTTTCTTCCCATCGCCCTGTCCCGACTCCGTAATGCGAAGCTGCTCCGAGATGCGTTTTCCGACTCGCCTGACGAGGCGAACGCGCCGCTCCGACCACGGCTCCTTGATCAGCACCTCGTCCCCGTCAATGAGTATATCGAAGAGAATGAGCGCAGCGGGCGTGGAAGACGAGAGCCGTTCGATCATATGCGACGCTTTTACATGCATGCGGCCCTGAAGCTCCTGGAATCGTGCTGGCTCTCCGTTGATGAGCGCGACGATCTCGCCGTCGAGCACGAATGATCGTCGGGGCTGAGCTGCCAGCTTCTTCAGCGCCGCGACGATCTCGGGAAATTGCTGCGCTTTGTCTTTGCCGTTCCGGGTAATGAGCTTTACCTCGGCTGAGGTTGCGAAGGCCAGAACCCGAATCCCATCGTACTTGGGCTCGAACGTCCAGCCCTCGCCTGGCACCTCGCTTCCGATGCTGGCGTACATCGGCTCGAGTGACTTGAGCGAGAGCTTCGCCGACGCTGGTTTCTCTGCACTCGTCTTGATAGGAAGCTTCGCCGACGATTCTTTCGCCGGGCTCGACTTAAGCGGTGACGATACCGTGCCTGCCTTTTTGGGCTCGCGATTGCTTCGCCAGATTTTGGTCTTTCCCGTCGCTATTTCTTCCATTGTGCGGCCCGTTTCGACCGACGTCATGTTCTCTGCAATGACATCCCGGTCACTCGCGAGCTCATCGTGATGCTTGATGAGAAGCCACTGCGGCTTGGATGAAGACCCGTCACGTGCGAATTTCATGCGAATGAGCGCGTAGGAGCCGTGCAGCCTTTCGCCGTGAAACGTGATCTTGAGATCCCCGCGTTTGAGCCCTTTGCGAATGGCGTCCTCCTGCTCTT
>CATPBN010000102.1 GCA_955652635.1 uncultured Gemmatimonadaceae bacterium | reverse complement strand
GCATGCAGACGGGCTACCGATTCCAGCAGGTCGAGCTCTCTACCATAGATACGTCACTGTTGCTCGGTGGCGTTCTCTTTTGCCAGTCGTACTTCACGGGTGCGGATCCAACGGAGAATGCTATCCGCGCCTACGCCGACTCGATTTATCTGCGCATCGACTGGCAGTGGGCTGTAAACCATGCGCCCCTGGTAAGCATGGGGTGGCATCCGGAATCCGGGTTCATCAACTCCGACTGGAAGGGTTACGACGAGGGAATGATCGTTTACATCCTCGCGCTCGGCTCGCCAACGCACTCGATCGATCCAGCCGGCTGGACGGCGTGGACCGGAACCTACGTCTGGCTGAATTTCTACGGGCAGCCGCTCGCCAATTTTCCGTCGCTGTTCGGGCACCAGTATTCACACGTCTGGATTGACTTCCGCGGAATACAGGACGCGTACATGCGTGGGAAAGGGATCGACTACTTCGAGAACTCGAGGCGAGCCACCAACTCCCAGCGGTCCTACGCAATCGACAATCCAGGGCATTGGCGGGACTACGGCGCAAACGTCTGGGGATTGACCGCGGACGATGGCCCGCACGACACCACAGTTGTCATCGACGGAATCAGCAGGCAATTCCACACCTACACCGCCCGTGGCGCAGCGGCGGACTACGTGATGGACGACGGCACTTTAGCTCCCACCGCCCCTGGCGGATCGGTCCCGTTCGCTCCAGAAATAGCGGTGCCCGCACTTGTCGCGATCCGCGAGAAATACGGAGACAATCTATTTACCAATTACGGTTTTGTTGATTCCTATAACCCGACGTTTCAGCTACCGATCACGCCACATCACGGGCGCGTCGTCGCTGGAGTAGGCTGGTTCGATACGGATTATCTGGGAATCGATCAGGGGCCGATCATCGCGATGATCGAGAACTATCGCTCCGATCTGATCTGGAAGACGGTGCGCAACAATCCGTACATCGTGGCAGGTCTAAGAAAGGCGGGCTTTACCGGCGGTTGGCTGGGGAATTGACTGCCGGTAAAGCCCGGAGAATCACAGTTCAGAGAGTAGGGGCGATTTTGTAATTGTAAATGACTGATTGGTCCGCGCCTATCGTCAGGCTCAGCCCGTCACCAGAAATTGTGCCTGAGAAGCCTGCGACGCACAGTGCGCTTGCCGAATCTGGACCAAAGCAGCCGATTTCCACTCTGTTGCCTGAGATTCTGTAGTCCAGTGTGTACGTTACTCTGACCTCACTCTGACTCATGTCCCGTTGGAGTTCAGTCGTGACTACTTTGCCGGAACGATCGAAGTGCAAGGTCGCAGAAACTATGGATGGCGCCTCCGGGATTGGCGAAACGAAAGTGGGCAGCGGTCTGCCGTTGATGTTGTCGAGGACGAAATCCGCAGCGATCCTGGCGGGTTCCGAAACGCTGCGACACGCGAGGGTTGAGACGAGTACAGTGAGAAAGACTCCCTTACAGACCAGGCGCATGCGAACCTCCGGCTTTAAGATATCTTCAGAATAATGCGGGTTGACGTACTGCGTCCAGTGCGAACAGGGTTCGCTGCGATTGTGAGCATTCTGATCGCGGTTATAGTCGCGTCCTGCTCGAGCGCCTCCGCCGGCAACAAGACAACACTCCGAGTCTGGGCGATGGGGCGAGAGGGGGAAGTCCTCTCCCAGCTCATCGCCGGATTCGAGAAAGAACACCCCGAGATCCACGTCGAAGTCCAGCAGATCCCGTGGACTGCGGCGCACGAGAAACTCCTCACCGCCTACGTCGGGGAATCCACACCCGACATCGCCATGCTCGGCAATACATGGGTGCCGGAGTTCGTCGCGCTCAACTCTCTGGCGCCGCTCGACTCGTTCGTCGCGCGATCGAAGGAGATTCGGCGCGACGATTTCTTTCCCGGGATCTGGAAGACGAACGTCGTCAACGGAAAGACGTACGGCGTTCCGTGGTACGTCGACACCAAGTTGATCTTCTACCGCACCGATCTTCTCGCCAAGGCGGGCTACAAGACGTTCCCGACGACCTGGGCAGATTGGGTCACCGCGATGAAGAAGATGAAATCGCAAATGTCGGCCAGACAATTTCCACTGCTGATGCCGACCAACGAGTGGCCGCAGCCCGTTGATTTCGCCCTCGAGGCCGGCTCGACTATTCTCCGCGATGGCGGACGCTACGGCGCCTTCGAAGAGCCGGCGTTCAGGAAGGGCTTCGACTACTACATCGGCTTCTATCGTCAGGGACTCGCGTCGCCGGTAAGCACGAGCCAGGTGTCGAATCTATTTCAGGAATTTGAGCGTGGGAACATCGCGATGTTCATCTCGGGCCCGTGGTACATTGGTGAGCTCAAGAATCGCCTCGATTCATCGGTACAGAACAAATGGTCGACCGCGCCGATGCCGGGCATCAATGGTCTGGGCGTGTCGATGGCGGGAGGATCGAGTCTCTCGCTTTTCGCCGCATCGCAGCACAAGGCAGAAGCGTGGAAGGTCATGGAGTATCTGTCGCGGCCGCAGCTCGAGCTGGAGTTTTATAAGCTCACGGGGGATCTGCCGCCGAGGATAAGCGCGTGGCAGGATAGCGCGCTGGCCAATAACAAGTACGCGCGGGCGTTTAGCACCCAGCTCGAGCGCGTCATGCCGCTGCCACAGGTGCCGGAGTGGGAGGAGATCGCGACTACGATCTTCGAGCACGGAGAGCAGGCCATTCGGAAGGCGCAGACTGTTGACCAGATGCTGGCTTCGCTGGATCAGGATGTGAACGCAATGCTCGAGAAAAGACGATACCTGCTCGCTCAGGCGGCGCTTAAGAAATGAGCACCACGATTCCTTCTGAGGCGCCAACAACGTGAGTGCGACGCGGACCGGAATGCCTTCAGACGTCGGCAAGGCGGCGTGGTTGTTCCTCGCGCCGGCACTCGTTCTCATCTTCATCTTTTTCTTCCTGCCGGTCTTGGCGTCGCTGGTACTGAGCGTCACCGACTTCGACATCTACGCAATCGCGAATCCTCCGACGACACGCTTCGTCGGACTCGCGAATTACGTCAAACTCCTTCACACCCCGGAATTCTGGACGGCACTCAAGAATACGTTCTACTTCGCAATCGTCGGCGGCCCGCTCACCATCGCGGTTTCACTTGCGACAGCACTCCTTCTTAACGCCAAGCTCGTTCGCTTCAAGAGCTTCTTCCGGACGATCTACTTCACTCCGTTCGTCACGACCCTCGTCGCCGTCGCGATCGTGTGGCGCTACCTCTACCACACCCGTTACGGGCTTTTGAACTACACGCTAGGTCATTTTGGCATCGGACCGATAGACTGGCTCGGCAACCCGCGCTGGGCGATGCCGGCGATCATCCTCATGTCGGTCTGGAAGAACTTCGGCTACAACATGTTGATCTTCATCGCCGGGCTGCAGGCGATTCCGCAGGATCTCTACGACGCCGCCGAGATCGATGGCGCGGGTCCGATGCGCCGTTTCTTCAATGTCACGCTGCCGCTGCTCGGTCCGACGCTCCTCTTCGTCGGCGTCATCACGATGATCGGCTACTTCCAGCTCTTCTCCGAGCCCTACGTGATGACGCAGGGCGGGCCGCTCCGCGCTACCACCAGCGTGGTGCTGATGATGTACGAGGAAGGGTTCCGGTGGTGGCGGATGGGGTACGCCGCTTCGATTGCCTTCGTGCTGTTTGTCGTGATTCTGATTGCGACGCTCATTCAGTTCCGGCTGCAGAAGGATAGGACATAGGTGTCGCGCACTAATCCGAGGTTCGTCGGGGGAACCGCAACTGAACACTACCGGCCGGGGGCTCTCGGCGGGCCGGCTGGGGGCCGAGGGCGTGTTGACTCGGCGTTAACACGCCGGCGCATCTCGCAGGTAGTCGTTTATGCGCTCTTGATCATTGGGGCACTTATCGCTCTGCTGCCGATGATGTGGATGCTGTCCGCGTCGTTCATGCCGACCGGGGAAGCGAGCACGTATCCGCCGCACTTTCTACCGAGTCGAATAACCTTTTCGCATTACCGCGAGCTGTTCACACGCTTGAATCTCGGTCGGTACTTGTTCAATAGTGCTTTGATCGCGTTCACGGTGACCGGTTTGTCGCTGGTCATTAACTCTATGGCGGGATACGCATTCGCCAAGCTCAGATTCCGCGGGCGCGATCGGGCGTTTCGCATCCTGTCGCTCGGTCTGGTGCTGCCAGTGCAGGTGGCGATGCTGCCGCTCTTTCTGCTGATGAAGAATCTGCATCTCATCAACACTTATTGGGGCGTGATCATCCCGGGGATGGCGAGCATCTTCGGGATATTTCTCATCCGGCAGTACGCGTTGTCGATTCCCGACGACATGCTTGACGCGGCTCGCATCGATGGGGCGTCCGAGCTCAGGATTTACTGGTCGGTGGTTGTACCGGGGATTCTACCTATTCTGGCGACGCTCGCGATCTGGACTTTCCTGGCGACGTGGAATGACTTCATGTGGCCGTTGATTGTGCTCAGCGACGAGGCGCATTACACGCTGCCGGTTGCGTTAGCGAATCTGTCTGGGGAGCACGTAATGGACACGGAGCTCATGATGGCTGGCTCCGTGCTAACTGTGATACCTGTGCTCGCCGTCTTTCTTTTTCTCCAGCGTTACTACATCCAGGGCGTAATGGCCGGGAGCGTCAAAGGATGATTCGTGGTTCGACGCTGTTGATTGTCAGCGCAATCCTCACGTTGCGCGCACAAGCTCAAACGCCTGCGCCGACGTCTCCGCCATCGAACCCGCCCACACCTACCCCGGTTCCCACAGTTGCAATAGCTCCGGCGGCCGCGGCCACTACTACTATAGTATTGGATTCATTTGACTCGGTCAGTCAGTGGACTGCCACGCCCGCCGATGGTGTCGAGATATCGGTCCATGCCGATTTGAACGGTGTGCACGGCCGGGCGATGCGGGTGGATTTCGATTTCCACGGGCACGGCGGGTACGCGGTAATCCATCGTCCGCTCACCTTCACGCTGCCGCCCAACTACGAGTTCTCGTTCGCCATCAAGGGCGACGCACCGACCAACACGCTGGAGTTCAAGCTCATAGACTCGACCGGTGAGAACGTGTGGTGGTCGAACAATCCGAACTTTCAGTTTCCGAAAGACTGGCAGACCGTCACGCGCAAGAAGAGGCAGATCTCTTTTGCGTGGGGCCCCACGAACGACAAGACGCTGAAGAGTTTCTCGGCCATCGAGATCGCTATCACGGCGGGCTCCGGCGGGAAGGGAAGCATCTGGCTCGACGATCTCGCGCTTACGCCGCTCGAACCTGACACGCGCTTTTATCCCGCTCCGATTATCACCGCCTCATCCCAGGCGCAGGGATACGACGTCTGGCGCGCAATCGACGCGGATGCGACTAGTGGCTGGCGCAGCGCGCCGCTGCGAGCGCTTCCTCCGGCGGGTGGAACAGCTTCGGCGCCGGCCGGACAAGTACCGCCTGGCGCGGAGACGATCGACATCGATTTCACCAAGCGCCGCGAATTTGGCGGGCTGGTGATCAGTTGGGAGCCGGGGCGACGCGCGAATTCTTACGAGGTGCAGGGCTCCCAGGACAAGCAGAGCTGGCGAACCTTGTATACAGTTTACAGGAATTCCATCTCACCACTCACACAGGTGGCGGCATCGTCGAGCAAGACGGTGACAGCACTATCCCCGCTCTTCCGCGATTACCTGTACATGCCGGAGAGCGATGAGCGTTATCTGCGTCTCGTACTCATTTCGCCGGAGAGCAAGAGCGGCTACGGTATTCGCGACATCAGCATCAGACCGCTCGACTGGGCTGCGAGCGAGAACGATTTCTTCATGACGATTGCCAAGGAGGCGCCGAGGGGTAGCTATCCGAGGCCTTTCCTGAGCGAGCAATCGTACTGGACGGTGGTCGGCGTCGATCGCGACAGCGCCGAGGCCCTGATCAACGAAGAGGGAATGATAGAGGTCGGGCGCGGACAGTTCTCGATCGAGCCATTCCTGTTCACCGACGGCACGCTGGTCACCTGGAACGATGCGAAGACCTCCGTGACACCGAATCGGGAAGCGCTCCCGCTGCCGCAAGTGATCTGGAGCACCAAGGATCTGGATCTCACCATCAATGCATTTGCCGGCGGTCCGTCCGATTCGTCGGTGCTTTATGCCCGTTACCGCATCACCAACAACTCCAGAAGATTCAAAAAGCTGACGTTGTTTCTTGCGCTCAGACCGTTTCAAGTAAATCCGCCCTGGCAGTTCCTGAATCTTCCGGGCGGCGTCGCGCGCGTGGACACGATCTCGCTGCAGGGCTCTTCGGCGCGCGTCACCGGCAACAAGTTCGTCCGGTCGCTCAACTCGCCGAGTGGGTTTGGAGCGGTGACTTTTGGCGAGGGGAATATTGTCGACTGGCTCCGTGCCGGAAAACTCCCCAGTCCCGTCTCAGTCACGGATCCCACAGGCCACGCGTCGGCGGCCTTCTCGTACGAGATCGAGCTCGGTCCACACGCGACATCCAGTCCTATCGACATCGCGGTGCCGCTTCACGGTGGGGATCTGAAGCCGGTGACAGCGCTCCTTCCCGGCCAGGGTGAGCGCCTGGTAGCGGAGCGGCTCGAAAAGACTCAAGCCGATTGGCGTGAGAAGCTACGTCGAGTCACTATTTCACTGCCCGCTTCTGCATCGCGATATACAGAGACAATGCAAGCGCAGCTCGCGGACATCCTGATCAATCGGGATGGCCCCGCGATCCAACCTGGCTCGCGCAGCTATTCTCGTTCATGGATCCGTGATGGCGCGCTCACGTCGACCGCGCTTCTAAGGCTCGGCCACGACAAGGAAGTGAAGGAGTTCATCGACTGGTACGCGCCGTATCAATACGACAACGGCAAGATTCCCTGCTGCGTCGATGAACATGGAGCGACGCCGACTCCGGAAAACGACAGCCACGGCGAATTCATTTATCTGGTGGCCGAGTACTATCGCCACACGGGCGACAAGGCGGAGTTGGAGAAAATGTGGCCGCACGTCGCCAAGGCAGTGGCGTACATGGACTCTCTGCGCCACGAAAGGATGACGGCACAGTACACCATAGGGGCTAACAAACCGTTCTACGGATTGTTGCCGCAGTCCATATCGCACGAAGGGTACAGCGCGAAACCGATGCATTCCTATTGGGATGATTTCTTCGCGCTGCGCGGATTCAAGGACGGGGCGTTCATAGCCAAGGAACTCGACAAGCCCGAGGCAGCGGATTTCGCCCAGATGCGCAGCAGCTTCCGGTCGAATCTCTTCGAGTCCATCCGGCAGGTCGTGATCACGCGCAAGATCGACTACATCCCCGGCTCGGTGGAGCTGGCCGATTTCGACGCGACCTCGACGACGATCGCGGTGTCGCCGGTCGGCGAAGCGGGCAGGTTGCCGGGGCCGCTCTTGATGCGCACGTTCGAGAAGTATTTCCAGGAAGCGCGTCTGAGGGCAAATGGTGTCAAACCATGGGACGCGTACACACCGTACGAGCTGCGCACCGTCGGCACGATGGTGCAGCTGGGCCAGCGCGATAAGGCGCATGAGCTGCTCGATTTCTTTTTCACAGGACAACGCCCGAGTGAGTGGCACCAATGGGCGGAAGTTGTCTATCGGGATCCAAAAACGCCGAAATTCATTGGAGACATGCCGCACACATGGGTGGGCAGCGATTACATCCGCAGTTTTCTCGACATGCTGGCGTTCGAGCGCGAGAGCGACAGCTCGCTCGTGATCGGCGCCGGCGTCAAGGACGACTGGGTGAAGCAGGATCCGGGTGTGCGCGTATCCAATCTGAGCACGGCGTACGGGCCGCTCACCTATGACATGCGCGCGTCAGGGAACACAGTCATTCTGAATCTCCGCACGGGAATCAAGCTACCACCGGGTGGGATCGTCGTGTGGTCTCCGCTGTCCCAGCCGATTCTCTCTGCGTCGGTCGACGGAGTTCTGGCGCCAGTAAAGGGAGCAGAGATCAGGGTGCGCAAAGTGCCGTCAGTTGTGACTATCCGGTATCCGAGGTGAGCCGGACAACGCTGGAACTGCGGAAACGGCCGCTCGGGCAGGCTACCGAGTTCGAAGTTTCATCCGGATTAGGCGGATCTGCGGGATTACGCGGATCGTTCCGCTTGGCGTTGGAGTCCCGCGCACCGGGCCGGGATTGTTTGCGAACTGCCGCTCGGGATGCTACCGTCGCGGACCGGAGCTCTACTTCGAGACAAACAAAAACCTCACGTCCATCCAAGAGGAGCTATCACGCTCATTGGAGCGATTCGTTTAATCCGTTCAATCCGCCCAATCCGGATGAAACTTCCGTCTCGGTAACCAGCCCGAGCGGCTGTTCTCTATCGAGAAAGAACTCCGCCGTTCGTTTCGATGACCGATGCGTAGTATCGACCGGACGATTTGATCGTACGTTGCTGAGTCGAGTAGTCCACGTGCACGAGACCGAACCGCTTCGAGTAACCGTGCGACCACTCGTAGTTGTCGAGCAACGACCACGCAAAATATCCGCGCAGATCAACGCCCTGCTTCATCGCTTCGTGCGCCGCGCGGAGGTGTTGCCGGTAGTACTCGACGCGAAGAGGATCCTCGATCTTGCCGTCGATCGGGTGCGGGGCGTCGTAGAACGCGGCACCATTCTCGGTGATGTACACCGGCAGCTTGCCGTAGCGCTCCTTGACCCACAACAGAATCCTGGTGAGCGCCTCCGGATAGACTTCCCAGCGCGTCTCCGTCGTGATGCTGTCGGGCTGCGGCACTGCCTTCAGCCTCAGCGGGAGTCTCTCCGCGTCGTACCGCTCGATTTTGCGCGTGTAGTAGTTGACGCCCAGGAAGTCGATCGGCTGCTTGATCAAGCGCATGTCTTCATCCGACCACTCCGGCCACGCCTCGCCGAAAATCTCCCGCAGCTCGGCAGGGTACTTTCCCGTAAATACGGGATCGAGGTACTGCCGATTCATGTACGCGTCGGCGCGTCGCACGGCATCCAGATCCTCCGCAGACTGAGACGCTGGATACTTGGGCTCCAGATTGACGACGATGCCGATCTTTCCTTTCTTCGCCGCGTTGCTGGCGCGGAATCTCTCGACCGCACTCCCGTGGGCGCGCAGAAGATTGTGCGTCGCGATCGGCGCCTCGAAAAGACTGGCGTGTCCGGGAGCGAGCACGCCGGAGAGATATCCGCCATCGGTAACGACCCACGGCTCGTTGACGGTCGCCCACATGTTGACGCGGTCGCCCAACGCGTCGAACATCGTCGCGGCGTAATCGCAGAACCAATCGGCGATGTCGCGATTGAGCCAGCCGCCGCGGTCGTCGAGCGCTTCGGGCAGATCCCAGTGGTAGAGCGTAGCGCTGGGCTTGATCCCTTTTTTCAGAAGCTCGTCGACGAGCCTCGAGTAGAAATCGATTCCTTTTTTATTGATCCGCCCGGTTCCTTCCGGGTAGATGCGACCCCACGCGATGCTGAAGCGGTACGCATTGAGACCGAGCTCCGACATGATCGCGACATCGTCCTTGTAGCGCCGGTAGTGGTCGCAGGCCACATCGCCCGTCTCATTCAGCCACGTGTTGTCGGGAGTGTGGGAGAATCGGTGCCAGATGCTGCGTCCGGCGCCGTCGGCGGTGGGAGATCCTTCGATTTGGTAAGCGGAAGTTGCTGCTCCCCAGAGGAAATCATCAGGGAACGCGTATGAGACGGTCATGGTTGTAACAAAGGGAGCCGAACAATGGCGAGCGTAACGCTCAGTGGTGTTCGTAAAATTTACCATGAAGGAGTAGAGCAGGTAGCGGTCCACGAAGTCAGCCTCGGCGTAAAGGACGGAGAATTCGTCGTGCTGGTCGGGCCGTCAGGGTGCGGCAAGAGCACGACGCTGCGAATGATCGCCGGTCTGGAGTCGATCAGCGCCGGCACGGTCAAGATTGGCGACCGCGTCGTGAACGACGTGCCGCCCAAGGCGCGCGACATCGCCATGGTCTTCCAGAATTACGCGCTGTACCCACACATGACCGTAAGGGAAAACCTGGGCTTCGCGCTCAAGCTCAGGAACATGTCAGCCGCCGACATCAACGATCGCGTCAAGGCAGCTGCCGCTACTCTTGGGCTTGAGGATTACCTCGACCGCAAGCCGCGCCAATTATCTGGGGGCCAGCGCCAGCGCGTCGCACTCGGCCGCGCGATCGTCCGGCAGCCGCAGGTATTCCTGTTCGACGAGCCGCTGTCCAATCTCGATGCGCAAATGCGGGTCTCGATGCGGAGAGAGATCGCCCGGCTGCACCAGGAGCTGAAGGTGACGATGATCTACGTCACGCACGATCAGGTGGAGGCGATGACTCTTGGCGACAGAATCGTGGTGATGAACAAGGGTCACGTGATGCAGATCGACACGCCGCTCAATCTCTACGAGAAGCCAAAAAACAGATTCGTCGCGGGCTTCATCGGGAACCCGGCGATGAATTTCGCGAACGGAACCGTGGAGGGTGGAGGGCCGTCGAGATTCGTCGCCGAGGGCGGGGACTGGGAGATCAATCTCCCGCAGCGGGTCGCGTCGCGGCTGTCCGGAGCGAGGGGGAAGGCGATCACGATGGGTATCCGGCCGGAGGACGTGACCATCGTGGCCGGTCCACGCGCTGCCGCCGCCACCGCATCGGCGCGACTCGATCTGGTCGAATCGCTCGGCAACGAGACTTTCATCTACGCCAGCGCCGGAAAGCACGACGTCACGGCGCGAGTGTCGCCTCAGTCTCTTCCGCCTATCGGATCCAAGATCTTCCTGGGGTTTGATCTGGAGAAGGCGCACTTCTTCGATGCAGTCAGCGGCGAGCGCATTGGGTAGAGCAGGGAAAGCCGCACGAGCTGGCCACAATGACGGAGGGTTATACAGATGCTCCGGAAAGGGCCGGATGGTCCAAATCCGCTCCGATAGCCGCTAAAGATCTTCGCCGCGGCCCGGGATTTTTTGGGTACTGCCGCTCGGGAAGCTTCAGACCACCTGTCAGGCCTTCCTACGAAACAATAAAAATCACCGTTGTCGGGAACGGACGCATACCGCCATTTGGACCCGATCCAAAGGATCCGGCTCTCTCACGAGCATCCGTATAACCTTCGTCTTAGTTGCCAGCCCGGGCAGCGGTTCAGGCCATGTAGAATTCCCAGGCGATCCGGTCTGGATCCTTGAATGCGACGTAGTCTTTGCCGAGCGTCTCATCGCGCTTGGCGCCAGTGTTCTCGATTCCCGCCGCTGAGAGCGCGGCTGCTACGCGCTTCAGCTCCGACGCATCGGTGCAGGCAAGCGCTATGTGATCCACGCCGACGCGGTGCGGACTAAACTTGTCTCCCTTGGGCATTTCGGCCGTCGGGCCGCGCAATCCGAATGCGGTGCCGCCGGCGAGGAACAGTGTCAGATTGTCGGCATCCATAAGGTGCTTAAAGCCGAGTGTGTCGCAGTAGAAGTTCTTCGCGCGCTTGAGATCGCTCACGCGGAGCGAGACGTGATGCACGCCGGACGTCTTCATTTGGATTGCCATGGATGCTGCTCCTGGTGATGATGCTACGGGGTATGGATGTTCGAGCTTGCTATACGCGTCCGCCGCCGCGCATTTGCCGCTGGAAAATCCGCGAGATTCAGGGCGTAGTTGCTGTTGATCTTGTCGTACCAGGCCTTCGCGACGGCGGGATGACCAAGAGCGGCGTGAGCCTCAGCGATGCGATTCATTATCACGATGTCCGTGGTATCTGCAGCCATCAGGATTTTGAGCCCGTCGGCAGGCCGTCCCTGTTGGGTAGCAAGATTCGCTTCCGCCGCCGCGATCAGCGTTTTCGGAACTGCGGGATCGGTCGCCGCCTTCGTCTTCAACGCAGCCAGCTCCTGGTTCGCCGGCGCCCAGTGCTTCATCAGGGCGTGGGCCATTGTCGCGTAGTAGCTCACCTGCCAGGGTACGTCTGAGCTCGCTGCTTTTGCAGCAGCGATCGCCTGGTGCGCAGCAGCCGTGTTTCCAGCGTTGGCGTAGACGGTCGCTTTCTGCGCAATTGAGATCGCGGCGCGCTCCGGATTCTGTTGAGCCCCCGCCTCAGTCGCAAGTGCATCGAGCTCATTCGTGAGCGCCTGCTCCGAGTTGCCCTGCAATGCGTAGGTGCCGGCGATCTGTCTCATGTACCAAATCTTCTGCGCGGGACTCCAGGCATTCGCAATTGCCTCGTTCAGGTAAGCCCGTGCCTGATCGTAATGGCCCTGGAGCGCTTCGACTTCAGCAAGCCCCGCATACCCCTCGGGGAAACGCGGCGGCGTCATTGTCGCCCGACGATATTCGGCTGATGCTTCCGGAAACTTTCCACTCCACTGCAGGATCTCAGCATAACTGTCGTGCGGGATGGGAGCGTTGGGATTGAGCTCCACCTGTCGCCTGGCGGCGGTTAGCGCACCGGCTTTGTCGCCCTGGATCCAGAGCGAATACGCCAGCGTGTTGTAAGGCAACGCATAGCTCGGATTACGTGCGATGAAATCGCGCAGCCCGGTGACCTGCTCGCTGCTCAACGTTGGAAAACCAAACGCGTTCGAGGCGATCAATCGATCGCCTGGCAACAATTGGGACACGGCGCGCGCAATTGCGCGGGCAGCCTGCGCGTTACCGCGAATCTGTTCGCGGTATGCCGCCGCGACGAGCAATTCCTTTACGTTGCCATGAGCCGCGGCATCCGCCACACCGCGATTCAAGTCGGCGTCAATTTGTGCTTGCGTCAACGCGCCACCGAGCAGGCCGGCACCGTACACGTATAACACCCGGGCCAACCCGAAATTTGGGTCGGCTTTGATGGCGGCCTCGAAATGTGAGCCGCCTGCTTCTCCCGACAGACTTTCGAGATCCGACACTCCAGCCTTGAACTCGGCGATCGCCTGGGGCACGGTGGTGCTGAGTTTCAGAGCTGTATCGGATTGCGATTTTGCTGAGAGCGCGGGAAGAAACACCAGCGCACAGACGGCAATGACGCAGGTCAAACGCATTCGCATACAGTGCTCCTTGGGTGGGCAGGGACTCTATGGCTCGAATGGCGCGCGCAAACAGCCAGGCCATCGCAATGCAGCTTGAAGACGCTTCAAATCCACAATACAGGATTTGATCAAGTCGTCAAGACTTATGTTTTCTTTGCCTTCTCGTAGGTCCCGATCAACTGGGCGTTGTCGAGTAGGTGACCCTGCATGGCTTTCTCGAGCTGCGCCTTGGTGGGGTTCTTCAGTCCCTTGAGCTGCTTGTCGAGCGCGTAGAGCTTGAAGAAGTAGCGATGGCGGCCGATCGGCGGGCACGGGCCACCGTAGGTCTGCTTGCCCCAATCGTTTGTGCCCTGTATCGCACCATGTGGCAGTCCGCTCTTTGCCGCGTTCTCCGGAAGCTTGTTCGCGCTGGCGGGAATGTCGTAAACGACCCAATGCACGTACACACGCTGCGGCTTGGCGGGATCGGGCGCATCTGGATCGTCGACGATGAGAGCAAAGCTGCGCGTTCCGTCAGGAGTTCCGGACCACTCCAGTGGCGGCGAGATATCCGCACCCTCGCAGGTGTACTTGGCTGGAATGGAGGCGTTGCCAGCGAATGCGGACGATGAGATTGTGAATGGCATTGTGCGTAAGCCCGAGCTGGTTTGGTGAAGTTGCTGCACACTGTCTCTCACGACCGCGAGCGTGTCGGCTGGCGCCGAGCGACTGGATTTATCGCATCCAGTAATCGTGAGCGTGAGAGCTCCGACTATGAACAGGTGTCCTGATGTCATCAGAGCAATCCTTATAATGGGCGAATTTGCTGCACCATTCGCGCCCTTGGCTGCACGAACGCGTATGTAATCGTCAGACAGGAAAGACCCGATAGCAAGACGGAGGCGTCGAAAGATGCCTCCGTTTTCTATTTGATTATCGTCGGTGCCCGATTTGTGTGACGATCTTCTGACGCATGGGGATTATCAATTGCACTCAAACCCAATCAGATTACCCATCAAATGACCTTCAGGCATTCGCATCGTGGGTGCTGGATTCTTCTCGTCTTCGCGCTCGCAGGCTGCGGGCGCGCACACGCAGCCAAGGCCTACGCGCGGACGGTGAAGCCGGCACACAGCTCGCCGCGGTCGTACTCCGCGCCAGATTCGGTTCCCACGGTACCGGAGGCCAAGTCGTTGGTGGCAGAGCCAATGGCCTAGCGCTTGGCGGCTGCGGCCAGTTTCGCTGAACTGCTTTGCACGTCGGCCAGAAGCAAATTTGCCTTTTGGCGCTCCCCATCAACTTCGAATTTGGCGGCGTTTGCGGCGGAATCGTAGGACACCCGCGGACCGAGCGACGCCAGGTAGTAGTGGAGGCGTAACGCCGCCTGTCCATAAGCCTGGCCGTCGTTGATCATCTGAAGATTGGCCTGCCGCTTCGAAGCGACCCCACCGCTTATTCCCTTCAGTACGTCAGCGGAATCAGCCGTTTCCATTCTGGACTCGACCACCGTAATCCTCGCGATGCTGTCCATCAATGCGGGATATCGCTCTTTCACCATCTCCAGATAGCGGAGGTAGGCGAGAAAATAGGCTTCCACAGCGGGATAGGCTGCGGCATCCGCGATATACCTAGCCTGCGGCCACTCCCTCGGCAGCATGTCGATGTCGGCACCCTGTTTCAGCGCGATCTGGCGCTGGGCAGCGGCGTACCGCTCCGAATACTTTCTCAGAAACCAGGCGAGCTTGCCATTCGGACCTTCCGGCAAAGTATCCACTCCGGCTACCAGGGGAGGAGGGTTACCCTGGTTGATTGCATTCATCGTCGCTGCCGCTCGCGAGACCTCGCTTGGTGTCAGGGTTCGCCCACGGTCCTGAGCCTGATATCCTCTAAAGAAAACCGCGAGGCCGATTACGATCAGGACGCCCACCCATGTCGTGATGGTCCGGAGTTTTGACATCGTCATTCCTGGGATTGGGCCCGGTCGGCCGCGTACGAAGGGGAAGAAATCTGAAGCAAGGAAAGCCCTGGGATGACGAGCCCAAAACGGCTATCGCAACCCGTAGCCCACACGCCGTCCGCGAGACATATTCCCATTCTCAACGCCCCCCAACGAGGACGGGATGCCGGACACGAGTTACGATGCGATTGTCGTAGGATCAGGAATCTCCGGCGGCTGGGCCGCCAAGGAGCTCACGGAGAAAGGGCTTCGCGTGCTGTTGCTCGAGCGAGGCAAGAACATCGAGCACATCAAGGACTACGTCAACGCGACAAAGAACCCGTGGGACTACCCGCATCGCGGTGGACGCACGCACGCGATGGAGGAGCTGTACCCCGTCCTCAAGCGCGATTATGCGCTGAACGAAAAAAACCTCGACTATTGGGCGTCCGACAAGGATTCGCCGTACACGGAAATAAAGCGCTTCGATTGGTACCGCGGCTATCACGTCGGCGGTCGTTCGCTGATGTGGGGCAGACAGAGCTACCGGTGGAGCGACTTCGACTTCGAGGCCAACGCCAAGGATGGCATCGCCATCGACTGGCCGATTCGCTATGCGGATATCGCACCGTGGTACGACCACGTCGAAAAGCACGCCGGAATCGCCGGCTCACACGAAGGTCTCGAGCAGCTCCCCGACGGCCAGTTTCAACCAGCGATGCCGCTCAACTGCGGCGAGGAGCTCATTGCCGGACGTCTGACAAAGCTGTTCGGTGGTCAGCGACGCCTCATTCCAGGACGCACCGCAAACCTGACGAAGGAGCTGACCGGCCGCGCTGTCTGCCAATACCGGAATGCGTGCTGGCTCGGATGCCCGTACGGCGCGTACTTCAGCACGCAATCATCCACCCTGCCAGCGGCGACGAAAACCGGACGTCTTACGCTCAAGCCGTTTGCGATCGCGAGCGAAGTGATCTACGACCGCAATACAAAACGGGCGACCGGTGTGCGGGTGCTGGATGCAATCACCAATCAAACGGCGGACTACAAGGCCCGTGTGATCTTCCTCTGCGCCTCCACGATCAACACCGCGTGGCTGCTGATGCGATCGGCAAATGACGTGTGGCCGGGCGGACTGGGAAGCAGCTCGGGCGAGCTCGGCCACAATCTCATGGATCACCACTTCCGCGCCGGAGCGCAGGGCAAGCTGGAAGGTTTGGAGGACAAGTACTATAACGGCCGGCGGCCAGACGGCTTCTACATCCCGCGCTACCGGAATCTTTTCGGCGACAAGCGCCCGTATCTGCGCGGCTTCGGCTACCAGGGAGGCGCCGGTCGGGAGGGATGGTCGAGGGGCGTCGCCGAGCTGGGCGTCGGCGCGCAGTTCAAGGAAGCGATGTCGGAGCCGGGCCTATGGTCGATCGGCGGCACTGCGTTCGGAGAGATGCTTCCCAACCACGCAAACACGGTCTCGCTCGATCAGACCAAGAAAGACAAATGGGGTATGCCAGTCGTGAAGATCGACTGCGCCACCGGCGAGAACGAGCGGATGATGCGCAAGGACATGATTGCTGACATGGCGGAAATGCTCGAGCAGACCGGCGTGAAGAAGGTCGAGATCTACGACGCCGGATATTTCCCCGGGATGGGAATCCACGAGATGGGCACGGCGCGCATGGGACGCGATCCGAAGACGTCGGTTCTCAATTCGCATAATCAGGTCTGGGATGCTCAGAATGTTTTTGTCACCGATGGCTCCTGCATGGCCTCGGCCGCGTGCGTGAATCCATCGCTGACGTACATGGCGCTGACGGCGCGCGCCGCGGACTTCGCTGTCGGCGAGCTCAATCGCCGCAACCTCTAACCGGAGACGTCGATGACCGAGAACGAGAATCAAACCGACTACGCACCGGACCTGATCACACGTCGCGAGGCGATCCTGCGCGTGACCGTGCTACTCGGCGGAGTCGCGCTGGTTGGCGGGACCGCGTTGCTCACTGGCTGCCGTGAAGAAAACACAGATGTGCCATTCACTGCAGACGAGATCGCGTACCTCGACGAAATTGCGGACACGATTCTGCCCCAGACCAGCACGCCCGGAGCGAAGGCGGCGAAGACGGGTGCGTTCATGGCTCTGATCGTCACCGACAGTTATAACTCGCGCGACCGCAGGATCTTTCGAGAGGGAATGCACAAGCTCGATAAGGCCAGTGACAAGGCTTACGGCGTCTCATTCGTGAAGGCCACGCCGCAGCAGCGGCTGACGCTGCTCAATGTTCTCGACCGCGAACAGTTCGACGAGGGGGAGAGGCGGAAAGCCGAAGCGATCAAAAGGACCGAGGCGTTTCTGAGCGAGAAGACGGCGCCCGTGAGCGACGCCACCCCGTCGGCCGAGATTACGGCGCAGCCCCCAGCGCACTACTTCCGGATGATGAAGGAGCTGGCGCTCCTGGGATATTTCACGTCCGAGATCGGGTGCACGCAGGCGCAACGCTACTTAGAAACGCCGGGTCGTTACGATCCGTGCGTGCCGTATAAGCCCGGCGAGAAGGCTTGGGCTGCTCACGCTTGATCGCGCACTAAAAATGCGACAATGTGGCCACTTAACCCCACAAGGCGCATATGCGATCACTCGTTCCCATACTCCTAATCACGTTCGGTGTCGCGTGCACGGCAAAGGATTCGGGCACAACGGCCAAATCCGATACGACGTCGACTACCGCTAGTTCGACCACCGAAACAGCCATCAGCTCAACCGAAACGGCGGTCGCGCCCGAGGTGAATCCTCCCGGGGACATCCCTGATAGCCAGGCGTTCGTCAAATACACGAACACAGCTGGAGGTTATCAGATAGAAGAGCCGGAAGGCTGGGCACGTACCGAAAGCAGCGCCGACGTCACCTTCGTCAACAAGTTCGATGGCGTGAAGGTCCACGTCGCTACTGCTTCCTCCGCGCCGAGCGCGGCAAGTGCGCAGGCAAATGAGGCAGGACAGATCCAGTCGCAGGGTCATGCCGTCACGATCAGCGGTGTCTCGGAGGTCAATCTCCCACCAGGGAAAGCGGTCGCCATCAAGTACACGTCGAACTCCGACGCCGATCCAGTCACCAACAAGAGGATTCGCCTGGAGAACGTGACGTATCTCTTCTACAAGAACGGCAAGGAAGCGATGCTCACGATGTGGGCGCCCTTGGGTGCCGACAACATCGACCAGTGGAACCGGATGGCGAAAAGCTTCCGGTGGCTGTGACGTCTCCGTCGGGGACATCGGCGCTCGCTTCCTCCGTATCTCCGGCGATCGAAGCTCGCGAGCTGTACCGCTTCTACCACGTCGGCGACGACGAGACGCAAGCGCTGCGCGGAGTGAGCATGGAGGTGAACCGTGGCGAGATCGTCGCAATCGTGGGTCCTTCCGGCAGTGGGAAATCAACTCTCATGGCGTGCATCGCCGGTCTCGACGAGCCGGACGGCGGCTTCGTCTACATCAACGGCGAGCGTCTCACTCGTCGTGACGAGAAGACCCGCACCAGCCTGCGCGCGCGCCTGATCGGAATTCTGCTGCAGAGCGGAAATCTGTTCGATCACCTCACGGTGCGGCAGAATGTGCGGCTGAAGATGCACCTCGCCGGACAGCACGACGACGCGCGCGTCGGCGATGTTATCGATATGGTCGGAATCGGCTCGCGCGGTGATGCCTATCCGCCTCACCTTTCGGGCGGCGAAGCGGCGCGCGCGGGCCTCGCCGTCGCGCTCGCTCCCAAGCCTCCCATTCTCATCGCCGACGAGCCGACCGGTGAGGTCGACGCCGACACGGAGCAGCGGATCCTTCACCTCTTCGAGGTGCATCGAGAGAACGGGGGAGCGATCCTCATCGTCACCCACAGCGAAGCGATCGCCGCTCACGCGGACCGCGTCATCCGCATCGAGGACGGAAAGATCCTGAAGGGTTCCAGATGACCGACACACTCGCCGAAGCAGTCGGCGCGGGTCGAGTATTCGGAACGAACGGCAGCAGAGTGGTCGCGCTGAAACACGCGACGTGCAGGATCGAGCGGGGTGACCGCATCGCCCTCGTTGGTCCGTCGGGCAGTGGCAAGTCGACGCTGCTCCATCTTCTCGCCGGACTCGACGAGCCCACCAGCGGCTCGGTTCGCTGGCCCGCCCTGGGCGAGCGTGACACTCTACGCCCTGCGAAGGTCTCTTTCGTCTTCCAGACCGAGAGCCTCCTGGCGCCGCTCACCGTCCTCGAGAACATCGAGGTCCCACAACTTCTCGTCGGCTCGAACCCGGTCGAAGCGCGGAACGACGCCGCGTTGATACTCCGCGCTCTCGATCTCGCCGAGCTCGCCGACAAGCTGCCGGAGGAGATTTCCGGGGGACAGGCGCAGCGCGCCGCCGTCGCGCGAAGCCTCATCACGCAGCCGGAGCTGATTCTCGCCGACGAGCCGACCGGACAGCTCGATCACCAGACCGCCAAGCACCTGCTCAGCCTTCTCCTGCGCCGCATCAAGGGCACCGACACCGCGCTCGTCATCGCTACCCACGATCCATTCGTCGCCAGCCGGATGGAGACGCAGTGGAAGATGGATCACGGAGTGCTGCGATGAGGGCGATCACCACCTGGCTCTCCGGCCTCGTGCGTCGACGCTATGGGCGAATGCTGCCGGCTGTGTTGGGAGTCAGCGTCACCATCGCACTCCTGTCCATTCTTGGCATCTTCATCAACGCCAGCGCGGCCACAATGACTCAGCGCGCGGTTGGTGACGTTCCCATCGACTGGCAGATCCAGCTGGTAGGTGGGACCACCGTCGACTCCGTCCTGCAGCAGCTGAACCAGGCTGTAACCGTGCGCGCGGTCGACTCGGTCGGGTACGCCGACGTGAGCGGACTCACGGCGAAGAGTGGCGGCAACACTCTTGGCAGCACTACTCAGACGACGGGCGAGGGGAAAATCCTCGGCGTCGCGCCGACGTACTGGAGGGATTTCCCGGGGTTGCTGCGACCAATGCTCGGAGCTGCCGTGGGAATTCTGATCGCGCAGCAGACGGCCGCCAATCTTCACGTGTCAGTGGGTGATACCATCACCATCACTCGCATCGATTCAACGATCAAGCTGGCACCGCGGACTGGGTTGCCGCCGTTGACGGCCCGCATCGACGGGATAGTCGATCTCCCTCAGGCCGACGCGCTCTTTCAGGCGATCGGCGTTCCGCCCGGGGCAGCGCCCCAGGCTCCGCCGGACAACGTACTCATCGTTCCGATCGATGTCTGGCATAAATGGTTCGACCAGCAAGCGATCGTGCGACCAGGCACGATGCACACGCAATTGCACGTGCGGCTCGGCCACGCGTTCCCCGACGATCCACGCAATGCGTACGTGTACGTGGAGCAGCTCGCGCACAACTTCGAGGCGCGCGTAGTCGGCAGCGCCATCGTCGCCGACAATCTCGCGGCTCGACTCGATGCTGTAAGAGAAGATGCGCTGTACGCGCGTGTTCTCTTTCTCTTCCTCGGCTTGCCCGGCGCAATCCTCGCGATCATCCTGACCTTCGCAGTTAGCGCGACGGGAGGAGATCGCCGGCGGCGCGAGCAAGCACTGTTGCGCGTACGAGGCGCGACGACGCCAATGATTATCCGACTGGAATCGCTCGAAGCGATCGTCGTGTCGCTGTTGGCTGCGATCGTTGCGCTGATCATCACTCTGGTGATCGTGAGCCAGATGGTGACGATTCCACTCGCCACACGGCAGACGACCGTAGTGTTCGTGGTCGCGCTCGTGATCGGTATCGGCACCGCGCTTACAGCCGTGATCGTACCCGCGTGGCGCGAGGCGCGCGCCGCAACGGTGCGTACGGGTCGACTCAGGTTAGGCCGTGGCGGAGCTCCGTTCTGGGAGAGGACGTGGATCGATCTCATCTTGCTGGCGATCGCGGGCCTGGTGTACTGGCGCACCGCGGCAGCCGGTTATCAGATCGTTCTCGCGCCAGAGGGAGTGGCGGCGACGTCGGTGTCTTATGGATCCTTTCTGGCGCCGCTAGCGCTATGGATCGGCGTTGGATTGTTGGTGACGAGGATCTTCCGACACGGCCTAGCCGGAGGACGCGCGTTCGTATCGCGCGTGTTCAAACCGCTCGCCGGCGCGTTGTCGCCGATTGTCGCGGCGTCGGTGTCGCGCCAGGCTCGATTGATCACGCGCGGCGTCGTCCTCGTGACGCTCGCCTTTTCCTTCGCAGTGTCGACGGCTGTGTTCAACACGACTTACAACGTGCAGTCGCGCGTCGATGCTGCGCTCACAAATGGCTCCGATGTCACTGTGACGGGAACGACGCCTTATCCGGCCGGTCAGCTGCTGGATAGCATCAGCAAAGTTCCGGGAGTGACCGCCGCCAGGGCGATGATCCACCGCTACGCGTACGTGGGCAACGATCTGCAGGACATCTACGGCATCAACGCGCTGAACATTGGCGATGCCGCCGAGCTGTCCAACGCGTTTTTCGCCAGCAACGACGCTCGCGGGACGATGGCGAAGCTGGCTGCGCAGCCGGACGGGGCGCTGCTGTCCCAGGAGACGGTCAACGACTTCCAGCTGAAGCTCGGCGACCTGGTCAATCTTCGTCTGCAGAATTCGAAGGACCACCAGTATCACGCGGTGCCGTTCCATTTCATCGGAGTGGTGCGGGAGTTCTCGACGGCGCCAAAGGACTCGTTCATCCTTGCCAATGAGGGGTACGTCGCGTCGCAGACCGGCGAGCCCGCGCGCGAGGTGTTGTTGATTCGCGGGAACGTGCCGCCCGCCCAGCTGGCGAAATCCATCGAGCCGATCGCCGCCAAGCTACCCGGCGCGCGCGTCACCGACCTTGGCTCGGTTCTCAAGTCGATCAGCTCGAGTCTCACGGCGGTCGATCTGCACGGACTCACATGGATCGAGCTGTCGTTCGCGATACTGCTGATCGCAGGAGCGAGCGGTCTGGTGCTGGGACTGGGACTGATCGAGCGTCGCCGCGATTTCGCCCTGCTCGCGGCGATGGGCGCGAAGGGTCGTCAGCTTGGCTCCTTTCTCTGGACCGAGGGCCTGATCATCCTCATCGCCGGAATGGTGCTCGGCTTCGCGACGGGTCTCGGGATCGCGAAGATGCTGGTCAAGGTGTTGACCGGCGTCTTTGATCCAGCACCGCAGTCACTCGCGATGCCGTGGGTGTATCTCGTGGTGCTCATAGTCGCCGGGTGTGCTTCCACGGTTCTCGCGGTGGTTATTGCGCAGAGGGTTACTCGCGCTAAGGCGCTTGAAGCACTAAGGACTATCTGAGCGCGGCGTCGGAATCGCGATGTACCCCAGACGCTGCGGCCTCCAGATCGGGTCGAAGCGCAACAGCCTCCCTAAGATAGACGTGCGTTTCGAGCCGTCTCGGTGCGCGCAGCTCTACCTGTAGAAGTGTTCTAAGACAGCGCGGCATCGATCCTTCGACCGGGATCTCGCTGGCGCAAAGAAGCGGCACACCGACCCAGCCCATCTCCCGCGCGGCGAGCGCGGGGAATACTGACCGAATGTCCTGGGTTACCGTGAAGATCACGCTCACGATTTCATCGAGCTCTAGACAGTTCCGCTCGACGATGTGGCGGAGCAGCTCGCGCGTGGCCTCCGCAACCTGCTGCGCGTTGTCTTCCTCAACCGAAGTAGCTCCGCGAATTGCGTAGCTGCGTCGCCAAAGGCCGGAGCTCTCGGAGACGACGGCGACGAACCGCGTGTAGTTGTCGCGCTGATCCTGAACCCCTTCCTCGAGAACGTCGAGTCCGTAACGCTCACCTGCTGCACGACTGGCGATTGCTGCGCGGGACAGATCGCCGCGCTCCGCGACGTCTCGCGCGGCGCCACCGGTGTCGAAATACTTGCTCTGTTTTATCCACGGGTGCGTCTCGAAGAACCGGCTGCACTGAGCGAGAGCAACCGGATGGCTCGCGGCAGTAGTCAAACCCTCGAGCGTCGCGCCCTTGGGAGCGAGCAGACAATGACGAACGGGAACGAACGTCTCGCCGACAGTTCGCATGTCCGGATAAGCTGCCAGAGCGTGCCACCCGGCGTCGACTCTTCCTATGATGGAATTCTCGAGGGGAACCACGCACGCATCTGCGTCACCTTCCTGAACCGCCCGCACCGCGCCGGTGAACGTGGGAACCGGGATCTGCTCCACCCGATGCCGCCAAATCTGCGCGATTGCGCTCTCGGCGTATGCACCGCGATCGCCCTGAAACGCGACGCGCATTGTCAGGTTACGCGAGCGAGCGTCGCCCGTGCCCTGTGGTCCCGTACCATTCCTGTTCGACGTTTGAGATTTCACCATGACTGTCCCGACATAAGGTTTAGCGAGGTGGGCTGTCGCTGCGGCGCGGAGGCTCTGAAAAGAGAAGGCCCCCGCGATTGGCGGAGGCCCGGAGTCTTCTTGCGCTGTGTTCTCTTAGTTTACTGCGCGCGACCGGGGCCCCCATCGGTTGTATCCGAAGAAGCTGTAGTAATAGGTAGCGCTAAAGAGAGTGCTCACGGCGAAAAGGATACGATCGTGTCGGGGGAAAGTAAAGAGTGGGATGAGCCAGGCGTCCAGATCGAAAAGCGATCTGGACGCCTAAGCTTTAGAGGCCGTACTTAGCCCCCATGTATATGGTCCGACCGTAGTACTCGCGCGGGATTGAATAGTCGTGGCTGGGCGTGCCCGGCAACTACGCTGGAGCTCGAAGCTCTCATACAGGTGTTTCGCGCGCGCCGCCGTGTTCTCGAAAAAAGAACGGGACGAGCTTACTCGTCCCGTTCCTATCACGCCGGCAAACCCGTACGCCGTGCTAGTTGATCTGCACGTAATCCGTGTAGTAACTATTGTTGGCCACCACCTGGATCCTTGCCGTCACGTTGTCGCCCTGACGGATCGACGCGGCCGGATAGGCTTGGTTGCGGTAGACGACCTGTGTCCGGTTGTCGTACTGCACCCAGTAGGTCTGGCCGCTCGAGTTATCCTGGATGTTGATCTGCTGGCTGCGCGTGTCGAGGCCGCGAACGGTCCCGTTGATTTGCGCCGTCTGACCCTGCTGTTGCGTGCCGCTGCCGTTGCCGAGAACGCTGCCAAGGACGTTGCCCAAGGTACCATTGCAAGCGCCGACCGTGAGCAGCACCCCGCTCATGGTCAGAATTCCTAGTGCCCGTTGAATGCCTCGCATCTCCTGCTCCCGAATGAAGTCCGAGACTTAGTAAGGCAATTGAGGTGCCCAAGGAGTCCTATTTGTAGCCTGCTTTTGGGGGCGGCGAACATTGCGTCAGGATTACAAAATCGCTCGCCCGGAAGCACGTTGCTTTGCCGGCTGGAATCGCGGCGGCGGCTGAGCTATCCCTGAAAATGTTACGGTTCGTGGACCCGCGCGTGACATCGCCATGACAAGGAATCTCCAGCGTTGAGTGTGGTCTCAACCTGACAAGATCGGATTCCACCGGAGGTGATCGCCAATGGAGCTGCTGACACGCGATAGAAGCATCTATGACAGGATCCGTGATCTGTATTTCTACACGATCGGCTGCGTCGGGCTGTTCGTGGGGTGAAATGCGTCGTTGGGTTTCGCCGGTACGAAAGCCCCGAGCCCTAGCTGCAAAGCCCAGAGCCCCCTGCTCAGTTAGGTAGAAAAAAAACGGGACGAGCTTGCTCGTCCCGTTCTAATCACGCTCCCAAATCCCAACGCCGAGGCCGTCTAGAAACCGTACCTCACGCCGACTTGTATTTGACGCGGGTCTCCAAGGCCATTGCGGATCGTTCCGTCGAAGTTAAAGAGCAAGGACGCCGACGACGGATCGCGGAAGTTGTCCCGATTGAGGACATTGAACACCTCGACGATTGCTTCGAGCTGCTGATTTTGCGCGGTGCGGAAT
>CATPBN010000101.1 GCA_955652635.1 uncultured Gemmatimonadaceae bacterium | reverse complement strand
TGCAAAGCGCGGCGAGCCGGTGAATGCCGCGTGGCTGCTGGTCGCCGCGCTTTGCACGTACGCAGTGTCGTACCGGTTTTATAGCCGGTTCATCGCCAGTCGCATTTTTGAGCTCGATCCCGCGCGTCCCACACCGGCGGTGAGGCTCAACGACGGCCGGGATTTCATGCCGACCAACCGGTGGGTCGTGTTCGGCCACCACTTCGCGGCGATTGCAGGACCAGGCCCGCTCGTGGGGCCAACGCTCGCGGCGCAGTTCGGATTTCTTCCCGGCGCGCTGTGGATCATCGTCGGTGTTGCGATCGGCGGAGCGGTTCAGGATTTCGTGATTCTTTGCGCGTCGGTGCGTCGGGACGGAAAGTCCCTGGGCCAGATGGCGAAGGAAGAGATCGGGTCTGTAGCGGGATATACAGCGTTGGTCGCGGTGCTCGGCATCATGATCGTACTCATCGCCGTCCTCGCGCTCGTCGTGGTGAACGCGCTCAAAGCGAGTCCGTGGGGTGTGGTGACGATCGCGTTGACGATTCCGACCGCGCTCCTCATGGGCGTATATCTCCGCTGGGTGCGACCACACAAGGTATTGGAGGCAAGCGCGATCGGGTTGGTTCTTCTCATCCTCGCCCTCTACGCCGGACGGTGGGTCGCACAGAATCCCGAGCTGGCGCCGACTTTCACGCTCACCGGCAAAACGCTCGCGCTGCTAATCATGGGATACAGCTTCTTCGCCTCAGTACTGCCGGTGTGGCTGCTGCTCGCTCCGCGCGACTACCTCTCGGCCTTCGTCAAGATCGGAGTTGTGCTGGCGCTGGCTCTGGGCATCGTGATCGTGCTGCCCCCACTCCAGATGCCGGCGCTCACCCAATTCACCAATGGTACCGGCCCGGTGTTCGCGGGAAAGATTTTCCCCTTCGCCTTCATAACGATCGCGTGCGGATCGATCAGCGGATTCCACTCGCTGATCGCATCGGGCACGACGCCGAAGCTGCTCGCCAGCGAGGCAGACGCGCGCATCGTCGGATACGGCGGAATGCTCACAGAATCGCTGGTCGCGGTGATGGCACTCATCGCGGCTTGCGTACTCACCCCCGGAGTTTACTTCGCGATCAATGCTCCTCCGAGCGCGATCGGCACAACGGCAGCGAGCGCGGCGGCGGCTGTCCAGCACTGGGGGTTCGCGCTCGATCCCGCGCAAATGCAGCTTCTCGCGCAGCAGGTTGGGGAGAAGTCACTGCTGTCGCGAACGGGCGGCGCGCCAAGTCTTGCCGTCGGCATGGCGCATCTCTTCTCTCGCGTGCTCGGTGGCTCGACCGCGATGGCGCTCTGGTACCATTTCGCAATCATGTTCGAGGCGCTCTTCATCCTGACGACGGTGGACGCCGGCACGCGTGTCGGACGGTTCATGCTCCAGGATCTGTTGAAGCACGTGTGGGCTCCAATCGGGAGGGTGTCATGGTATCCCGGCGTGGTGATCTCCAGCGGGATTGTGGTCGCGATGTGGGGGCACTTTCTCTATCAAGGCGTACTGGATCCACTCGGAGGGATCAACTCGCTCTGGCCGCTATTCGGAATCTCGAATCAGTTGCTCGCAGCGGTTGCCCTTTGCGTTGGGACGACCGTCATCATCAAGATGGGGAAGGCGCGGTACGCGTGGGTGACTATCCTGCCGCTCGCCTGGCTCGCACTGGTCACGCTTACGGCGGGTTGGCAGAAGATCTTTTCCGCGGATCCCAAGCTCGGATTCCTGTCACACGCGCGTCTGGTGCGCGAGACTCTGGCGCACGGAACACTCCCGGCCGGAGTACAATCCATCGGCGACGCAAATCGACTGATCCTCAACGACAGAATTGACGCAGCCGTCGCGGCGTTCTTCCTTCTCTCTGTCATAGTCATACTCGTCGCCTCGGCGCACGAATGGTTCACGGTTCTGAGCGGGCGCAAGGTCGCAACAAGCACCGAGATTCCCTTCGAGGCGACAAACCGCGCCGCGTGAAACGTTAATTGGTACCGCGCTCACGCATTACGCAGCGTCTGAGGAAAGCTGCGACACTTCCATGGGCTCGAGCACACGGACCGACAACACCATCGCGTCCAGTCCCGCGAACTGAAGGCGTCGCTGAAGTTGATAGGCCGTTTCGTTGTGCAAGATCCGTTGAAAGAACCGTTCGCGCTCGAAAATCAGCTTTCCAAGAAAGAAGAGAGACCTGGGGAACTCGGCTGCGATCGCCGAGCAAAGTTCCTCACCCTCATCGAGCACGTCGGTGCCGATGGCCATTCTCGATTCGGCGGCGAGACCAAATTTGTGCGCCAGATCGACGTATTTCAAGAGAGATTCGCGCGTTAGTTCGCGCAGCCTCTCTACCTCCTGCACTCCCTTCATCGACGCTGCATCGATCACCCCGATCGAAACGAACACGACGTTGGCGAAGTGTCCTGGGAAAAGTTTCTGGATCGTGAGCAAAGCGTGGACGCCCATGCCGCCGTACCCTCCGACGAGCAGAACGGCTGTGGGTCGCTTCCGATTGATGGGTGGCGGTTCCGACTCGGCGATGCTCGGCAGCGCCTCCATGATGCTGTTAAGCCTAGCGAGGTTGAGTTGGACCTGCTGGTAGTGCCTTCTGATCATGAAGCATCCGATCACCACCGCGCCTGTAACTGCG